>DYDT01000074.1 GCA_020404485.1 Rickettsia endosymbiont of Diachasma alloeum
TAGAGGTATTTTACAACCGTATCAGAATGCATTCTTCTCATGACTATCTATCACCAGTAAAATATGAAGAAATACAACAATGTGCATGAACAACTGTCCGGAAAAGTGTTGACAGATCACCATCAGATGGATAATCAAACAAGTTGATTAGTTGATAATCGTTGCTCCAAGTTTCTTTTACCAACTCGCTATTTTCAAATAAATCCCACAAATTTAAAGGAGTAGTATATTTTTTATGATCATTTGAATATACTAACGGATATATAAAAGGAAATTTTTTAGAATCGGGATGCGAATTTAAGTGTCTCTCAGCAATATTTAACATATATTTGAACAAGCGAAAAGCCATAAGAGGGTCGGAACTACTTTGGTGTTCACACAAAATATATATATAACAATCTCTATTATTAATTCTAGCAGAATATAAAACATCCGTAATAGATTCTTTAAGGTTTGGCTCTATGAAACTATCATTTTCTAGCGTTAAAGTAGTAGGCGAGAATAAAGCTTTTATTTCAGTTGGTAAATATTCCTCAAAGAATTCTTTAGCTATTAATGGATTTGCTAAAGCTTGCTGAAAAAACTTATCATGCTCTTTTCTATCTGACATAATTTTATTATTGTAACTAATAAGAGATCATTATACAAGCTTTTCTATTATAAGAATATATCTAATAAATTTAAAGAGTAGATAAATGAGGTTCTATTATTGAATATAGTTAAAAAACTATTGCTTATTTGTGTGCTGTAATTTATATTGATTAACAAATCGTACACCAGTCTACGTCAAGCCTAATTAACCAATAAATTAATTATAACTAAATAGGTCTGCAAGCCAGACTATGTATAGTCAATTCAGTTGAATTTTGTGACAGGCGTGAGGGGCGACGCCTATAATAATAGGCGAGACGACGAACAACGAAGCACAAATTTCAAATCAATTGACTATAAGTAAGGGATTATGCCTAATTTCAGTATGTTCAAAAGCATATTACCTGATCATCATGATCAATTTGCTGAAATTTTTGATCAAATTAATGATTTATTAGAAGATCATAATTATAATGCTGCAGCTAGCAGGCTTGCAGAACTTCATTATGCTGATTTAGCTGATTTCTTAGATAATTTAAGTCCTAAAATCTATAAAATAATTATTCCCCTACTACAAGACAAAATCAAACCTGAAACCTTGGTTTCATTAAATGCTTACAGCAAACCTTTAATAATAGAAACTCTTGGTATAAAAAAATCAGCAGAACTAATTGATAAACTAGATATAGAAGATGCTATTGAAGTTGTGATTGACTTAGATGATGATATTAAAGATTTAATATTAAGCAATCTTTCTAAAGAAAAAAAACATCAAATCACTATTGGGTGTACATATCCAGAAAATACAGTAGGAAGGGTAATAGAGCGAGACTTTGTTAATCTTCACGAAAATTGGACTGTTAAAGAGTCATTAAATTGTATAAAAACTGTCAAAAATGACTTCCACGCTGCTATTATTACAGACAATAAACTACGCCCTATCGGTATCATCTCGCTTAGTACTTTAATTAAGCATGAAAAAAATGAATTAGTAAAAAATTTAATGAGTAAAGATTTTAAACTGGCTGATAGTTTCACCGATTTAAATGAACTCAGTTTTATTTTTAAACAATATGCTTTAACTATAGTACCGGTGGTCAATAAAAATGGTAAATTAATTGGTAGCGTATCTATTGATAATATAATTTATATTATTGAAGAACAAGCCGAAAAGGATATATTATCGCTAAGCGGTGTGCATACACAAGATACCTTTTTTAATTTCTTTTATACTGTAAAACATCGTTTTCCTTGGCTGTTTGTTAACCTAATTACTGCTTGCTTGACATCACTTATTATTAATCATTTTAACGATACTATTGCAAAGCTTGTAACACTTGCTGCTACTATGCCTATAGTAGCGTCTATGGGTGGCAACGCAGGTACACAAGTTATGACTGTTACTGTTAGAGCACTTGCTAATAAAGATATTCATTATAGTAATGTTAGTAAAATAATTATGAAAGAAATAGCAGTATCTGGTTTTAATGGCTTTGTGTTAGCAATTATTGGTGCAGGACTTAGTTTTGTGATGTTGATGGATCTTAATCTTAGCGTAATTTTCGCTATTGCCGTAATCTTAAACTTTCTGGTAGCAGGGCTATTTGGTTCTGCTATTCCTATATTACTGCACTATTTCGATATTGACCCAGCTGCCGGCTCTGGTGTCTTCCTAACCACCCTAACCGATGCTTTAGGTTTCCTCACATTTTTAAGTCTTGCTCACGTCTTTCTAGTGTAGCATAATTTTTTTATTTATGGCTTGAACATATCTTCTTTTAAAAGTCCTAGATTCTAGGTAGATTAGGATTTGGTTTAGATTTAGTTTGTTTAACTTTCGACGGCAATACTGGATCCCACATTCCGCTCCAAAATATCAAAATAAAATAATTATTGAATAATTAATGCAAAAAGTATTCACTAAGAATGAGTAATATTATAGAGTACACTAAGTGCGTAATAACTTCGTATAGCATACATTATACGAAGTTATA
>DYDT01000075.1 GCA_020404485.1 Rickettsia endosymbiont of Diachasma alloeum
AAAGGAGCGGATTGATCTGTCATATATGAACCAAGTATTTTTGCCTCTATCATCATGAATTATCAAAAAAATTCAACCATTTAGTCCTTACATCTCTAAAAATTGTCATGTAGTAAGAGTGTTTCTAGAAAATTAGCTATTAATTGTGCTGGCATAGCAGCTTGATTTGATGCTTTATCTTGCCTTGCATAACCAAAATAAGGCATCACTAAAATTATTTTATTTGCTCCTACTTTTTTTGCAGTATCTACAAGTAAAAATAGCTCAATTAAACGATTATTAACAGGTTTTGAAGTGGATTGTACTATGATGATATCTTCATTATGTAGCGATTCTTGAATTTCTACCTTTATTTCTGAATCATTAAAACAAGTGATTTTAGGTTCAATATACTTGATATTTAACGTTATCGCTAAGCGTGTTACAAGTAGCTTATTACTACTGCCGGCTATTATTTTCATGTTAAGTTAGTGATAATGCAAATAGCGAATTATTAAATAATCCGCTATTTAGTTAGAAATTTTTATTTTATGGTTAGCAAATTACGAAAGTACTTGTGTATTAGGAATAATTATATAAAAAGTGGAAGTCGTTTTCCACCTTTTATATTCAAATTTTAAATATTTAATGTTACTATGAGATAGCTTCTATATGATAGCAAGGATCTAAATAATTATAATGCCCACTATTTACCGGTAAAACATATAATTCATTTCCATTCTTTTACTTTTTTTCTTTTAGAAAATGTAGGACTTTCTTGAGATTCAGTAAGTATAGGACCATATTCAGGAGCTTTTTCTATAATATTACCTTGGTTATCGGTGTTTACAATTTCTACTTCTCCTCTGTGTAATTTACGAGCATTTATTACCGTTTTACCTGCTACCTTTCCTCCTTCCACAGCCATTTTTCCGCCTGCTATAGCAGCTTTTCCAGCGAATTTTGCTCCTTGATATGCTGCATAACATCCGATTACTATTAATGTCCCAAGTAGTTCTCCATCATCACTATCGGAAGAACCATGTTTGTTTCCATATTTTGTTGTATTGAAACATGCTGTCTGCTGTTGGTTTGTAATTCTACGTATTTCTTCTGGATCTTGTTTAAACATAATATTACCTGTAATTAATTAAGCTATTTAATCATTTTATAATCAAAAGTCAAATATTATTTTTAGAAATTCTACTTATTGTTATATTTATGGGAAAAATTTTGTAATTATTTGGAGATATTCATCAAGTATTTTTTGATTTCTTTCAACAAATTTTAGTGAATTTTTTTGATAGTTTTTTAACTCTATAGAATTACTAGGATCAAGCAAATATTTCAGTGTATTGAATAACTCTTCACCGCTTTTGATTTGAATAGCTGCTTTACTTTGCAACACGCCTTTAGCAATATCAGTGTTTTTACTCATGTCAGGACCAAAGATAATACAATTAGAAAAGTGTGCCGCTTCTAAAATATTATGCCCGCCTTGTTTGAAAGAGCCGCCAATGAATGAAATTGATGCTACAGAGAAAAATAAACCCATTTCACCGAATTTATCAACTATATAAAGATCATCAGTTAAAACAGGTAAGTCATTCTGTGATTTAGCAGTAGCTGATAAATCTTGTGCTATGCAGTTATCAAGAATTGATTTAACTCGCTCAGGATGTCTCGGAATTAAGATAATATAGCAGTCTGTAACTTGTTTTTTTAAGTTTTTTATAATAGGTAAAATAATTTCCTCATCTTCCGGATGAGTACTAGCAAATACAATAACTCGCTTGTCTCTTAGATGTTCAGTCAGCTTTACAAGCTCTTCTTGATTAACCGGAAGCTTTTCATTGGCAAATTTAATATTACCTAGATTAGTTGTGTTTGATATTCCAAGCTCATTAAATTTTTGTAAATCCCGTTCACTTTGCACAATAACTTTATTAAAATTTTTAACAATAAGCTGAAGAAAGCCTTTTCTTTTTTTCCAAGATTCAAAGGATTTATCGGACATACGAGCATTCACAAGTAATAATTTACACTCTTTTGCTGCTTCATTGATAGTAGCGGGCCATAATTCCGATTCTATGAAAATACCTAAGTTAGGTTGCCAGTTTTTTAAAAATATTTTAGTGAAAATAATATTATCTATTGGAAGTAGCTGATGAATAGCTATTTTAGGTAATTTGCTACTTAATATTTTAGCGGAAGATTGTGTCCAAGAAGTAACTAAAAAACGGATATCAGGATAACGCTTACTTATATTATCAACTAAATTTAAAGCAATCATAGATTCGCCGACGCTAGCCGCATGAATCCAAACTAAAAATCTATTATCTTGCCTATGTTTACCGATGACAAAACGCTCCTTAACACGTCTTATATCTTCTTTGCCTATTAATAAGCGAATGAAGATTATAATAAAATAAATAGGTAATAACAAAAAACTTAAAAAGTAATATAAACGCATCATTTTATTAAGTTCTCAGTTAAATTAACTAAGTATTTTTCAAGATTCATATGATTTTGTACCTTATTATCTGTCAGCTCTAAAGGTGACCCTATTATTACTTTAATCGTACCAAATGGCAAAGGTATTATTAGTTTGTCCCAGCTTTTTAACCTAAAACATCTAGAAGTAGTGCTAACGATAGGAATTAGTTTTTTGTTGTATTTATAAGCAATTTCGGTAATTCCGCTATTTACTTTATATACAGGACCTTTAGGACCATCGGGCGTAATTATTACATTTGCACCTTGAGAAAGCTTTTCGATAATACTCCGCAATGCTCCAAGCGGATTTTTATTGCTAGAGCCGACTATAACTTTGCAGCTAAATTTACCGACTAAATCATTTAAAATCTTGCCATCTAAATGCGAAGATATTAATGCGTAGACATCTCTATGTCCTTTAAACATAGCAGGACTCAATGCAAGCATATTATGCCAAAAAGCAAAAATTGCTCCTTGTTCGTTTAAAAACTTTTCTTTATTGCCATTGTCGTAAAATATAAATTTTTGTTTTGAAGTGAAATAAACAAACCGCAAATACCAATATAGTAAAATAGTAATTAAACTAAGTATAAATTTGTTACGTTTTAAAAATTTTTTAAAAGCTTTACGCATTGATTTTTTATTAGTTTAGTAGTTGTAACGTCATTGCGAGGAAAATTATAAAGTAATTTGACGAAGCAATCTCAGGAAGTTCGATAAGATTGCCGCGTCGATGTTACACATCTCCTCGCAATGACGCTATAGAATTACAAGCCTGCTCAATCCGTAAACAAGCCTCTTCCAACTCTTCCATAGAGGTAGCATAAGAAATCCTGAAATACCCCTCTAATCCAAAAGCAATGCCTGGTACTACGGCAACTTTTGCTTCTTCGAGTAAATATTCACCAAAATCGTTACTATTATTAATTACTTTGCCTGATTTAGTTTTAGCTCCAAAAATCTTATCGCATTTAATAAATAAGTAAAAAGCTCCCTCAGGTTTATAACATTCAAAATATTTCACTCTTTGTAGAATCGACAAAGCAAGATCACGTTTTTTCTCGAAATTTAAAGCATTTTGCACAATATAACCTTGCACGCCATTTAGTGCCTCAACGGCTGCTGCTTGGCTTATTGAGCACGGGTTTGAAGTACTTTGTGACTGAATAATAGTCATAGCTTTGATTAAAGCTTTCGAACCTGCACCATAACCTATACGCCAACCTGTCATAGAATATGCTTTTGATACTCCGTTAACAGTAAATATCCGATCTTTTAAATCAGGTGCTATTTCTGCTAAAGTATAAAATTTAAAACCATCAAAAGTAATATGCTCATAAATATCATCAGACATGACGTTTACATGCGGATGCTTTCTTAAAATCTCAGCAATATTTTCTAACTCTGAATGGCTATAGCTTGCACCTGTCGGATTGCTAGGCGAATTAATAATAAGCCATTTTGTTTTAGGCGTAATTAACTGCTCTAAAGCCTTACCACTTAGTTTAAAGTTACTTTCAATACCGCAATTTGCAAAAACCGGAGTACCTTCAGCAAGTAAAACCATATCTGGATAAGATACCCAATAAGGAGCAGGAATAATAACCTCATCACCTTTATTTAAAGATGCCATAAATAGATTATATATAACTTGCTTGCCACCGGTGCTAACTATTATTTCATCAAGATCATAATCTATATTGTTTTCTCGCTTAAATTTAGCCTTTATTGCTTCTTTTAAAGCTGGCATCCCTTCAACATTCGTATATTTAGTAAACCCATCTTTAATAGCTCTAATGGCGGCTTCCTTGATATTGCCAGGTGTATCAAAATCAGACTCACCTGCCCCAAGTGCAATAATATCAATCCCTGCTCTTTTAAGCTCAAGCGTTTTCCTAACTACTGCAAGCGTCGGAGACGGTTTTATAGCATTTAATCGAGTAGAAATAATTGACATAACGTTAGTCCGTATTGATGAAAATGATAATATAGTAAGTTTTAAATTCTGTGAAGAAAATCTTAATCATCTAAATTTACTTCAACAAATTCGCCTTTTTCTGCTTGCTTAATAGATTCTTGTATCCACTTAGCATTAGCTTGATTAGATAATAAATATAGTGTTTCTTTTGTAGATTCATGATCTGCATCAGTAACTGATTTCATAATATAATAATTATTTTATTTAAAAATTTATAAAGATATGCTTTATTATATTAAATAATATTTAATTTAAAAATAGCTATGCTTAATAAAATAAAGGATAAAATAAAACATTTTTGCTTAACGATAATAAATATACCAAATTTTATTAAAAACAAAATTCTAGAATTTAAAAAATATTTAAATGATTGTAAATATAAAATGAATCATTTAAGTGAAACCAATTATGAGCTTGGACTTGAACATTTATATAGAGGTAATTTAAACGATGCGTTACTTAGATTTAAATTAGTTTATAACTTTTTTAGTCCTAATGACTCTAGAGTATATTACCAATTAGGTTGGACTTATTTTTTAAAAAATGACTATCCAAAGGCCATAAAATATTTAGAAAAATCAAATGAAAAATATAAAACAATTTTTATAAATTTTTTAAAAAATTATAAAAATGCTACCGAAATACCTGTGAAAATTTGGGGAAAATACAGGGACTTAACTGCAAAAAATTATCCAAGTATTTTTAACAATGATAAAAATATTCATTTGCCTTATAGATTTATAAATGAGAGCTTGAAGCAAATAACTGACCTGCCAGATGATTATTCTATCTTAGAGCTTGGTAGTAATATAGGACTTGTCGGATACGAATTAGAAAAGCGTTTTCCAGAAAGCTTTACTTTAACAGCTGTAGAAATTTCTAATTTAATGAATGATATTCAAGAAGAATATTATGCTAACCTTAAAATTTATGATCAGATATATAATGTTTCCATAAGTGAGTTTCTAAAACAAAATTCAAATAAATTTGATATTATATTAAGCTTTTGTGGATTAACTTTTACTAAAGATCTGTCTGCATATTTCAATGTAATATATTCATCGCTTAATAAAGATGGGTATTTTTCTCTTTGTTTACCTACTAATCCTAATACGCACTTTTCAGTAAAACGTAAAGAATTTATTTTTAATTTAAATGAAATAAATAATATTTTACAAAAAAATAATTTTGTTATATTAACTTCTGAAGAAATAATACTAGCAGAAAATAATAAATACGGTATTATTGTATGTAAGAAGCTATCTGTAGATATATCTTAACGCTAATTAAATTCTTTTTTGCTGCAAATTATAAGATTTTTTTGAAATATGAATAACTATTCCTTCAAAAATCTTATTAATTTTCGCTAAAAAAGCTTTTTAATTATCAATCAAAATATATCTACAGATAGCTTCTATAAGAAAACTGAAAATAAATCATGAGAATACTAATTATACTTTCGATTATCATATGTTCATTATTTGCAAAAGCTGATCTTGAATATGTGGACGATGACATATACAACTATAATGGTAGCAGTAATATTAATGGTTGCCGAGAAGTTTACGATCCATACGAAAAATTTAACCGTAAAATATTTGCGTTTAATTCAGTGTTAGATTATATATTCTTACGTCCTTTAGCTGTTGGGTATAAAAACCTTACAAATGATTATATGAAAGCAAGGGTTAATAGTTTTGTTGGTAATATTGATATGCCACTTACTACTGTAAATTATGGGTTGCAGCTTAATTACGATAAGACTATGAAAAGCTTATGGCGGTTCATTATTAACACTACGCTTGGTGTTGGTGGGTTATTTGATGTGGCTAGTAAAGTAGGGCTGCCATCAGATCGTCAGACTTTTGGTAATACTCTTGCACATTATGGAGTAGGTCCAGGTCCTTATTTGGTGTTACCAATAATAGGTAGTACTAATGCAAGGGATATGACTGACCCAATATTTACTAATTATGCACTTAATCCTTTAATGTATTATACCCATAAAGATTTTGAATTAAGTGTTTTAGCGATTAGTAAAATAAATGATAGATATAATGTATTATCATTTAGTGATTATGTTATGCAGAATTCATTAGACCCTTATGCTACTATCAGATCGGCATTACACCAAGTTCGTGAAGCATCTGTTCAATATCCCAAAAACTTTAAATGCCCTAACCTAAAAACATAAATTCTAATTAAAAGAGGTTCTTATGCAAAAAATTATTACTAGCTTATTTTTATTGATTTTTACATTTTCTTCTTATGCAGACGATAATGCACCTGCGGGTTTAAATGATTATGTTACTAACTTAGTAAATGAAGCTTCTACTACCTTAAATAACCCTAACTTATCGCAAGATGTAAAAGTTGCCAAAGCACGTGAATTAATGCATAATAATCTGGATTTTGATTGGATGGCTAGGTATACATTAGGACGTAATGGGGTGCAAACTTTATCTAAAGAACAAATTGCAAAGTTTACAGAAGTTTATTCTAAATATGTTACTAAAGCTTATACTGATCTGATAAAAGATTACAAAAGTGAAAAACCTCAAGTAACAGGAGTACGTGTTTTAAGCCCAAAAGATTCTATGGTTAGCATGAATATTAATAATAAAGGACAGGATATTAAAGTAGAATATTTAGTGCGTAAAATGGAAAATGGAAAATTTAAAGTTTCCGACGTTATTACAGAAGGTGTAAGTCTTATCGGTGCTCAACAACAAGATTTTACTTCGACTTTAAAAGACCAGGGTTTTGATGCTTTAGTACAAAGCCTACAAAGCCGTTCTTAAAAATTCGTCTATGCGTTCTTGCATAGATCAGTTTTCCTCTTGTCAACCCGTGGCTTGACCACGGGGTTCAGCTAAAAAATACTAATAAGATTAGTATTTTTTATTATTCATAGAAATTACATTTGAAAACATAGCCTTTAAAAATTGGGGCGTTCTACTTTCATTAATAGCTTTTTGGTGGTATTTCGTTATTATATAATTATCGTGTGGTTTTGAATAATTACCCTTATTAGTAATTTGGAAATTACCATTTTGTTTAATTAACTCTACTACTTCCTCAAAATAATTTTCAATATCAGAAGCAAAGATCAAGCTACCTTTATTTTTTAGCTTAGTTTGTAGAATTGTTAAGCGTTCTTTATTCAAAATACGTTTCTTTTTCTGCCTATTTTTTAGCCATGGATCGGGAAATAAAATATAAATTCCGTCTAATCTATTATCCGGTACATCATGTAATATAAAATCTAGATTGTTAGGAAATAACAAAAAATTTGTAATATTTTGCTCTTCTGCAAGTTTTAAAACATTTGCAACGCCGTTTAAATATACTTCCACACCAATAAAAAGCTTATCCGGATTCATTTTAGCTTGATTGATGAAATGCTCGCCCATGCCGAAGCCAATCTCTAGAAAAATTTGACGTTTTTCACCAATAAGCTTTTCTTTTAAAAATAAATATTTTGGCAGTTCGTTATCTAATAAATTTTGTTGTATTCCTGACAGGCTCTTCCCGATGCGTCTTGCATATGAGCGATTTAGCTGAATTGAAGATATTTCTATTACTCTATTATGTGATTGTAAATCTTGATGGATATTATCAATAATATAACCGTGATCTAAAAAGATTTGGCTAACTTGCTTTGCCTGCTTATAGCCTAGTTCTAATATAATTTTACCATTTTGCTTTAAGAATTTTTTAGCATTCTCTGCAATAATTCTATAGCTCTGCAAGCCATCTTCTTCGGCGAATAAAGCAATATATGGCTCATAATTTATTGTCTCTATTGCCATTTCTGATTTTTCGGTCTCAGATATATAAGGTGGGTTGCTAATAATCAAATCAAATTTTCTCTTTTCAACGTTCTCAAACCAATTACTATGAATAATCTTTAAGCGATCTGCTACGTTATGTTTTATAGCATTACTTCTAGCAACCTCTATCGCATCAAAGCTTATATCGGTTGCAGTTACTTGACTATTTGGTAGCTCAAGCAATAGACTAATAGCAATACAGCCGCTTCCTGTACCGAGTTCTAGGATTCTTGTGTATTCGTCATTGCGAGAAGACACCGTAGGTGTCGACGAAGCAATCTCAGGCGGAATTCCTGAGATTGCCACGCTCCTTGCAGTCGCTCGCAATGACGATTTTATACATACTTCAACCAATAATTCCGTATCGCTTCTTGGAATTAGTACGTGCTTATTAACAATAAATTCACTTGAGTAGAATTCTTTTATCCCTAAAATATAAGCTATCGGCTCGTGCTTTAGTCTTCTTTCTAATGCTTTTTCGAAAGTTTCTATTTCTAGCTGGTTTAGTTGTTTTTCAGGATTAGCAACCAGATATTCATGAGGTTTATTGATAGCATGCTGCAATAAAATTCGTGCTTCTAATTGGGGTGATTTAATGCCTACTTTATTTAATTTATAAGCTCCTTCGTTAAGAAACTCTTGTATAGAATATTGCATGGAAATTATTTTCTACCTAGATTTTTCATCTCTAGAATATCCTCTACGCTACCTAAAGGAACTTGTTTTTTAAGCTCAATAAATTTATGCAATGTATTGGCAGCTATAATTTTCTCCATATCATCAGGCAAATCACAAGAGAATTCCATAATTTCATTGCTAGTAGGGTGGGTGAAGCTTAAGTACCAAGAATGCAGGGCTTGGCGTTTAAAATTAACTAATTTTGCTTTTAACTCCGAGGGTGAATGATTAATTTTTCGATCGTTATTGCCGTATGTTTGATCACCAACCACCGAATGCTTTAAATGGCTTAGCTGCACTCTAATCTGATGAGTTCTGCCGGTAGCAAGCTTACATTCTACCATACTAATACTACCTCCATAAAATAGTTCTAGAATTTTGTAGTAGGTCATGGCCTCTTTTCCGCCATATTTTAATATTGTCATTTTTTGCCGATCGCTTCGACTGCGACCTATATTATTCTTAATTATTCCCTCTAGCGGATTAATTATGCCCCAAACTAAAGCCTTATATTTCCGTACGACCTGCCTTTGTTCAATCTGATTGGCAAGCAACATATGTGCCTTATTATTTTTAGCAACTACCATCAAGCCCGTTGTGTCCTTATCTAAACGATGCACTATGCCAGGTCTTTCTGATGAGCCGATATCAGATAAATTTCTTGTGTGGTGGAGTAGGGCATTAACAAGCGTATCGTCATGATGTCCTGCTCCTGGGTGGACAGTCATACCGGCAGCTTTGTTGATAACTATTAAATCTTCATCTTCATAAACTATATCAAGTTTTATATCAGCTGCCTCTATTGTTAACTCTTCTGGTTCTTTGAAAGAAAATAATATAATATCATTCTCCTTGACCAAAATATCAGAATCGAGAATAATCACATTGTTAATTTGTACACAGGAACTTTTAATTGCTTTTTGGATTTGATTCCGTGATACATTTTCAAGAAGCTGAGATAAAGCTTTATCAAGCCTTAAGCCGGCTAGTTCGATAGGTACAGAGTATTTTAACATATTTTATTTAAGATAATGAATGATACATTTAAATGGTTAAATGCAATCGGTATTGAATATTATTGCTCAGAGCATCCGCTAAAATTAAAAGTAAGCGATAATACCAAACCGGCTGAAAAATCACAAGCAAAACCTATGCTTCAAAAAGAAATCGAGTTCAATATGAATGATAAAACGCATGATAATATAAGTCTTGCAAGATTACTTGCCGATAAAGCTAATAATATAGCAGAACTAAAAGAATCTCTACTAAATTTTAACGGCTGCGAACTTAAGAAACTTGCTACTAACACTGTATTCGGTGATGGTAATCCGGCAGCTAAGATTATGTTAATAGGTGAAGCTCCTGGCAGTAATGAGGATTTAAAAGGTATACCCTTTTGCGGTGAAAGTGGTAATTTACTTGATAATATGCTGCGTGCAATCGGGATTTCACGAAAAGATAATGCTTATATTACCAATACAGTGTTTTGGCGTCCACCTGCCAATAGGCAGCCAACTTTAGAGGAAGTTGATATTTGTAGACCTTTTGTTGAGAAGCATATTGCTTTAGTTAACCCAAAACTCATTATTTTAGTCGGTAGTACCGCCGCAACTAGCTTGCTCGGAAAAAATGCCGGTATTACTAAAATTAGACAAGAATATTATTTTTACACCAATAAATATCTAGCCGCTCCTATCCAAACTACGGCAATTTTCCATCCTGCCTATTTATTCCGCCAACCTAGCCAAAAACGCACCTCTTGGTATGATTTGCTGAAGATTAAAGATTATCTTGAAAGTAAGAATTTGGTAACTGGTTAATTTTAGTTGCTTTACACTAATTGGTGTGTATATTCAACTTTTGATTACAGATGTGTCATCTAGTTGCTTTACCACGATAGGCATTGTTGCGTGGATAAGAAAAGAGTAGCTACGAACTTGAAAAAGTAGTAAATTGACAAGAAACTTAACCACAAGTGTATATGTCAAAGCTACAAAGAGTTCGCAACTCGTAATAACTTCGTATAGCATACATTATACGAAGTTATACGAGCTCATTAAATTTTTGTAAATCCCGTT
>DYDT01000076.1 GCA_020404485.1 Rickettsia endosymbiont of Diachasma alloeum
AATCATTATGTTTTGTTTTACCCTAAATAAGGCATTTATATTTAAATATGTCTTCATAGTTACATATGATGCTATCATCAAACTATTCATAAACTACTGTAACAAAGGCAGTTTACAGCTTAACTTGATGCGTATGGCCCCCGCTATTCTCTGCAACAGAATTCTCTTTACTAGCCGCAGGGCGGTTCTTATTCGATTTTCTATTACGATATCTGCATTTTGTCTTTTTTGGTAGCGGTTTCTCTTCTACTACTACACCATCATCCGTAATCTCTACTTCTTCCTTTACAACACTTACTACCTGATCTTTTACCTCTTTTACTTCAGGCGTTTTCTTCTTTTCTTCACTGACGACATTATTATTGGCAGTTTTCCATTTATGCTTATTCTTACGTAGCTGCTCTTTTTTAGGCTCTTCTTCAGTATAATCAGCACTATGATTTTGAATCACCGGCTTACCAGCATTAAGGTTATTATTATTGCTTTTTAACAATTTTACTTTCTCGATTGAATAACTATCAGAAGTAGCATTAGGATCAGAATAAAAATTAAGCCTTATATTATATTTCTCTTCAATAAGCTTTATTTCCTGACGTTTATTATTAAGTAGGTAAATGACTGAAGAAACGTTAGCAACAACATTTATTACGTCAATTTTATCTTCAAAAATTTCATTTTCGATAGTACGTAAGATTAGCATAGCATTAGATTCATCAGCTCTAACAACACCTTTACCATTACAATGAGAACAAATTGAAGAATTAGTTTCTAGGAAAGAAGAACGTAACCTCTGCCTTGACAATTCAAGCAATCCAAACTGACTTATATTACCGGTTTGTATACGTGCACGATCACGACTTAAGAATTCTTTAAAAGATCTTTCAATAATTTTACGATTTTTTGTTTCATCCATATCAATGAAATCAACAACTATTAAACCTGATAAATCTCTAAGCTTAACTTGCCTTGCTATTTCTTTTGCTGCTTCTAAATTAGTTTTTAGTGCTGTTTCTTCAATATTTTTCTCAGAAGTTGATCTACCTGAGTTTACATCTATAGAAATAAGAGCTTCAGTTGGATTAATAACAATATATCCTCCTGAAGGCAAGGTTACCACAGGCTGATATAGCTTAATTAACTGTTCCTCTACTTGAAACTTAGTAAATATAGGGGTTTTATTTTTATGCTCTTTAAGCTTTGATGCTTCTGACGGCAATAAGTCCTGAATAAATTTTGCAGCATCTTCATATGCTTCTTGCCCCTGAATTATGACCTCTTTAACATTATGATCACACATATCACGTATAGTTTTACGTATTATGCTGTCTTCTTCATGAATAAAGCATGGAGCTGGAAATTTAACAGTACTCTTACGGATTTTATTCCATAACCTTGATAAATAACTATAATCCTTTTTCAGGTCTAAAGTACTGCAACCTCTACCTGCTGTCCTAATAATTACGCTATAAGGACTCTTGTCACCGTTTACTACCTTGTTTAAAATATTCTTAAGTCTTTTTCTTTCATCACCATTTAATATTTTACGAGATATACCATTTTGTGCTGCTTTATTAGGCATTAAAACACAATATTTACCCGCTAAAGATACATAAGTAGTAAAAGCTGCACATTTATTTCCTCTTTCTTCCTTAGTAACCTGAACTAATAATATTTGGTTTTTTCTTATTACGTCCTGTACTTTATATTGCTTATATTGCGGAATATTTTCTTCCTTATCGCTTTGGATAATTTCAATATCATCAGCTGCTTCTAAATTAAGCTCTGACTGAAATTTACTCTCTACTAACTCCTCTATTGCTTTTAGATCGATTTCCTCACCATCAATTAATGGGTCATATGAAGTAGCTACTGGTGCTTCATCTTCATCATCAATAACAATATTAGGTGGCACTATCTCAGGAAATGCGTTAATTGGAAAATTTTTCTCTGACGCAGGTAAATTGTAATAATTAGGATGTATTTCGCTAAAAGGCAGAAAGCCGCTTTTATCCATACCATATTCTATGAACACAGCTTGTAAAGATGGCTCTATTCTTGTTACTTTTGCTAAATAAATATTACCTTTATTTTGTTGTTTTCTTGTTGTTTGAAATTCAATATCTTCTATATTATTGCTTTGTCCCAATAAAACTACTCTTGTTTCATTTGAGAAATTAGCATCAATTATTATCTTTTTATTCATTAATCTCACTCACTAACTCGAAGAATAAATAATTAATATAACACCTTAAGCATATCTTGTATTAATCTATTTAAATAAGTACCTATCTTTCTTTGGATTCTGTGCATAACCATAGGTAAATTAAGTAGCGAATTATATTATTATTTTTCTTACATTAAATTATTTATCATATATAAAAACTACATTAGATATTTATTTTATATATCTAATGCTATATAAGCTCATCATACTAAAATATTAACTATAAATATCTTAATGAAATTACAAATCTCTTTAATTATTCAGAATAACTATTTATACTAAACTCTGTATATCTAAAATAGTTTTAACCTTTGTATCGTATCTTGATACAGTAAACTTATTAACTATGAGTTATATACCATGTATGTATGTTTAGCAAACACTTAATTTATGACTTTAAAAAACGATTATAGGACAATATTATTTTCACTTTTGGGAATATTTATTTTTTTTTGTATTAACGCTACAAATTTTTACACTTCTAAGATTTTCTTATTTATAAATAAAGGTTTAGATGGAGAAGAGATAAATAACATCAATCAAACTAAATTCCTAGGCTCAATAATTGCTGCTTTTGCTTTAACTCAGCTAATCAATAAATTAAGTAATAAAGTAATTATTATTACTAGCTTAATATTACTCATTCTTTGTACCATTAATTTAGTTTTGCTAGATGATTTTACTTTCATTAAAATTAACTTTATTATAATCAACGCAGGAATATTTGCATATTTCACCTCAACAGTACTAGAGATTATTGAAACTGCCGGTGAGAAGAAATATCTTTTCTTAGCTTGTGTAATATTATTATGGGCATGTGGAAATTTAATAATAAACCTAATAAGTCAATTCATCAACCCAACAAATAATACTATAATAATTTGTGCTTTATTATACTGTATTAATATTTTAACTGAGTTTCTACATTCTAATCCTACTATCCACACTTTGAAATTGGATTCAAAATTTTCATCTTTGATAAAAAATGTGGAGTTACAGATATTAACAGGATTCGTAGTATCTTATGTTACCTTAGACATATTTTGGTATTATGAAGCATTTGCTTTAAAAAAAGAATTAGCATTAATTAACCTATCACTAATATTGAAATATATTTTTATGGGAATATTATTTTCTATAATACCTATTTGTTATCTAATAAATAAAGTAAATAAATATTTAGCTAATTTCGTATTGACTTTAATCCTACTTATATGCTTTATTTTACTATCACTATATGGTGGGAATAAAAACTTAAATATATTATATATTATATTGATTGGAAGTTGTTTAGGATCGATTTTTATCTGCAATATTTTAATATTGCTTGATAAATTTAAAGGATATGAATTTAGAACAGCATTATTTTCATATTTTTCTATGTGTAGTGTAGGTGTTTATGCCGGTGCTTTATCTTCTAGCGTTCCGTATGGCACAGTTAATGGCAGTGATTTCCTATTTTCTATTTCTGCCGTAGTTGGTAGCTTTGTCGTTTATCATGCTTGGTATCTTATTAGCTACAGATTATATACTCGATGAACTTCAAGAATTGGCTACGTTATCCTCTAAGTGGCATTGTTGCGTGGATCGAAAAATGTTCTATATGTCATTCTTAGCTAAAAGCAGGAATCTAGTATAAAGCGAGATAACCTAAGCTTTTAATTTTAAAAATTTGCTGTATTTATGCTTTTTTTCCTAGATTCCTGCTTTCGCAGGAATGACATCGGAGTCACGCAACAATGCCTCCTACGTAGCCATGTATTAAGTATATGCTCCACTCCTCATCTTGTGGATTCCTTGCTCTTTTTGAAGTTGATCATCGTATATCAAAAGTTGTACAACAATGCAAAAAATGAAAAATTCTTTAAGCAAAAGAGACCTATCCATATTAATCGGTAATGCACTCGATCATTTTGATACTGCACTTTACGGATTTCTTGCTCCACTTCTTGCCGGCATTTTCTTTCCGAATCACGATAAAATAGTAGCGTTAATTTTAACTTATAGCGTTCTTGCTACTTCCTTATTTACTCGCCCTATAGGTTCTTACTTATTTGGAGCTATTGCTAAAAAATACGGCGAGGTTTTTGCATTATCTCACTCTTTAATCGGCGTTGCTTTAACCACTGCTTTGATAGGATTGATACCCTCGTATGCTCAAATAGGGTGGCTTGCACCACTGTTATTAGTCATAATCAGGACTATGCAGGGTATATATTCTGAAGGAGAATGTACTATTGCTAAGCTATTTATTCTAGAGAATAAGGAAGAAAAAAAGGCATTTAAAGCTTCTTATCTTTATAATACCTCTACCATATTTGGGATTATCTTTGCATCCTTTATCAGTACTATAGTTTTAAATGCAGATTATAACAAATACTGGCGAATATGCTTTATATTTGGCGGACTTACTGCACTTGCCGGTTATTTTTTAAGGAAGAGCGAAATGTCATTGCGAACGACTAAAAGAAGCGTGGCAATCTCATTTCATTATCCCGAGATTGCTTTGTCAAAACTTGCAGTTTTTCCTCGCAATGACGTAATAAATGACCTACTCACAATATGGAATAATAAACTAAATATCATACGAATCAGCTTTGCCGTAGGCTTTTCATACATGACCTACATAGTGCCTTTTGTCTTTATGAATAGCTTTATTCCTCTAATTACTGATATTTCGCTAGAAACAATGATGAGGTTTAATACAGAATTTCTGATTTTTGACATGGTTATGATTCCGATAATCGGGAATCTGACCAAAAAATTTCATTACCTTAAAATATTAAGAGGTATCCTTATCTTAATGATTTTAAATTTAATCCCTCTATGGTGGTTTTTAAACAACTTATCAATATGGTATGTTAATTTTGTCCGTATATTTATTATATTAGCCGGAGTTAGCTTTCTTGCCCCATTAAATTGCTGGCTAAATGATCTGTTTAAAACTATCGATAAATATATGCTAGTCGGTATTGGCAGCAGCATCGGCTCTTCGCTGATTGGGCGGCTTGCCCCATCTACCTGCTTAATGCTTTGGCATATTACAAATAGCAGTATATCAATTGCAATTTATATAACCGTGATATCGCTTATAGTTTTGTGGTGTGTTAAGCAGAAAGTGAACTAAGATATTCGTCAGGCGTCATACCTATAATTTTCGTTAGCTCATCATAACAATCATTATGGACAAGATTGCTAAACTTAGTTTTGTCGTGATCGATTAACGGAGCATATAAGTGAGCATTTTCTGGTTCTGTCGCATCTATGCAACATGTTCAACAGTTCACACAAGATCTAAGATTTTAGACATTATGATGCCATTAATATTTTAAAATTCTCGAAAGTAGATATCGTATAACTTCGTATAATGTA
>DYDT01000077.1 GCA_020404485.1 Rickettsia endosymbiont of Diachasma alloeum
ATAGGATCAAACCCAAAACGCTCCTTAAAACGATTAGTAATTTGCGTGCTTAGTGCTATTTCTGGAAGCATCACAAGTGCTTGCTTACCTTTCGCTAAATATTCTGCTATGAGATGAAAATAAACTTCTGTTTTACCTGAACCAGTAACACCTTTAATAAGGATTGGTTTATTACTATTGTTTAACATTTGTAATGCCTGTTTCTGCTCTTCTGATAAATCAGGCAACGTAAAATTATTATTTATTTTCTGTTCTTTAACTTTAATTGGCTTTTCACCTATATTTACCGGTAGTACTAATTTAGCTATACTACCAAGCTCAGCCATGTAGTAATTACTCATCCATTTAATTAAGTCTAAAACTTCTGAAGTTATAGTTAAATTTAGCGGTACTTTTTCTTTTATAGTTTTTAGCTTCTTTACTTCAGGAATATTAGCAAATTCCCACACTATGCCGGTTAATTCCTTATTTCTAAAAGGCACTATAACAAGATCACCAATATTTAAAGATAAATCTTCAGGGATTAAGTAATCTAAAGGGAATAATTTTATCGCCGGTAATAATATCTTCGCTATTTGCATATATATTTGTTTTATATAATTTTTTTTATTATATACTAAACTAATAAATTATAAAAACATCGATGAAAAAAATTATCATAGCAATTTCTGGAGCTTCAGGGGCAATATATGGGATTCGTTTGCTTGAAGTACTAGAAGAACAAAATATAGAGACTCATTTAGTTATTTCAAATGGAGCTGCTCTTACTATAAAAGCTGAAACTGAATATTCTATAGAAAAAGTAAAAGCTCTTGCAAATCATCATTATAGTAATAAAGATATAGGAGCTGCTATTGCAAGCGGTTCGTTTAAAACTTTTGGCATGATAATAGCCCCTTGTAGTATGAGAACTTTAGCTAGCATTGCTCATGCGATGGAAGATAATTTAATTACCAGAGCAGCAGGAGTAGTATTAAAGGATAAAAGAAAACTTGTTTTAATGACTCGTGAAACTCCTTTACATACAGGACATATAGAGAATATGCTGAAAGTAGCAAATTATGGCGGAATTATAGCACCACCAATGCCGGCTTTTTATAGCAAACCTAAAGAGATATTTGATATAGTAAACCACTCTATCGCTAGAGTTTTAGACCTTTTTGATATCGAAACTAATTTAATTAAAAGATGGAGTGGGCTTTAAGTGAAAATTAGTTAGTACTATTATTGTTTTTGGTATAATATATAATTTTATGAATAGATGATATACATATGGTAAATAGTGCAAAAATAGCCAAGGGTGGTAAAATTTCTATACCGGCTTCATATAGAAAACAATTACATTTAAAAGAAGGTGATAAAGTAGTATTTATTCTTAAAGAAAATGAGATGATAATTTCTCCATTAAGCATAGCATTAAAAAAATCTCGTAATATTAATAAATATTACTCTCCTGAAGAAAGTTTAGTAGATAAATTAATTATTGAACGTAGAAATGAAGCAAAAAATGAGTAGTGTAATATTTGATGCCTCTGCTCTTTTGGCTCTAATAAAAAACGAGCATACTAATCTAAAACTTGAAACATTCTTAGGTAATATATGCATGTCTTCTGTTAATATTTCTGAGGTAGCCAGTATTTTATTAGATAAAATATCCTATCAAGAATGTAAAGATACTATAGAACCATTAATTAATTCTATTATTGCATTTGATCAAGAACAATCTTTCCTTGCAGCAAATATCAAAAAACAAACTAAACATTTAGGTTTATCACTTGGAGATCGTGCATGTATTGCTTTAGGCTTAGCTACAGGCTATCGGCTATCCTGTATATACAGCTGATAAAGCCTGGGCTAAGCTACAAGTAAATTGTAAAATTATACTTATTCGTTAATCAATAAAAAACATATCTAAAAACAACAATGGTACTTAATAAAGCAAATAACGATAAAAATACAGATAACGATGAAGCAAATACTGTATTAGCAAGAGTTTTACCTTCAAATACTCAGGCAGAACAGATGCTTATTGGGGCAATTTTAACTAATAATGAATTACTAAACTATGTATCAGAATTTTTACGCAGTGAGCATTTTTTTGAACCTATTCACCAAAAAATCTATAACGGAATTGAAGTAATTACCGAGAAAGGTTTAATAGCTACTCCTATAACATTACGTAGTATGCTAGCAAATGATGAACTTTTTGCTGAAATGGAAGGAGCTGAATATTTAGCAAAATTAGTCACTATGTCAATGATGGTAATTAATCCTATCGATTATGGTAAAATAATCTATGATTTAGCGATAAAACGTTATTTGATAAATATTGGTGAAGAAGTAGTAAACGACGCTTATAATTCTTCGTTAGAGTTTGAAGCAAAAGAACAAATTGAACGAGCCGAATCTAAGCTTTATGATTTAGCTAGCGAAGGGATAAACGAAAAAAGCTTTACCAAAATTGCTATACCTATTTCAGAGTCGATGGCTAGTATAAACAGAGCAATGAAAAATAATGATCACGTGATAGGTATATCTACCGGCTTAATCGATTTAGATAATAAACTATTTGGTTTTCATAATTCTGATCTTGTAATTCTTGCAGGACGTCCTGCTATGGGTAAAACAGCATTTGCTTTAAATTTAGCCTTAAATGCTTGCAATAATATGCTTATTAAAAATAAGCGTGATAATCAAGAAGTGCAATCTGTGGGATTTTTCTCTTTAGAGATGTCCTCCGAGCAGCTTACAACACGTTTGCTTTCAATGAGCGCAGGAATTGACTCTACTACTCTTCGTACAGGAATGATTAATGAAGCAAACTATAATCGTCTTCGCAAAGAAGCCATAGCTTTATCAGAATTATCATTTTTTATTGACGATACTCCTGCTTTAACTATTTCAGCTATAAGAACACGTGCTAGAAGAATGAAACGCAAGCATAATTTAGGTATATTATTTGTCGATTATTTACAATTAATTAGAGGTGTAAGTAAATCCGATAATAGAGTTAATGAAGTTTCGGAAATCACCCAAGGTTTAAAAGCCATAGCCAAAGAATTAAATATTCCTGTCATTGCATTATCTCAGCTATCAAGAGCCGTAGAGCTTCGTGAGGATAAAAGACCTATGCTATCCGATCTTAGAGAATCAGGAAGTATTGAACAAGACGCTGATATAGTTATGTTTATTTACCGAGAAGAATATTATCTAAGCAGAAAAGAGCCCGCAGCAAGCGACCCTAAACATGCCGAAAAATATGCTGAATGGCAAGATAATATGAGTAAAGCACATAATATTACCGATATTATAATTGCAAAACATCGTAGTGGTCCTGTTGGAAATGTTCAGCTATTCTACGATAGTCAATATTCTAAATTTATTAATCTAGAAACAAAATATCCAGTGCATCCGAGATAATAGCTGTATAAAACTTAGGACCATCTAGTGCTTGACCGAGCTATATATTATATGTAGCAAAAAGCAATAAGGTTTAGGCATTAAATTTACGAGCGGTGTCAACAGCGGTCGAAAAATGATACAGATTTTAAATATGCATCGGCTGAAAATTGATACAGTATCGGCTCTGTCTCATCAATTGTGTAAATTTCGTGAACCATTAAATTCTACCATCAAATTTGATCATAAAATGAGCCATAGCTTCATTCCAATTGGGGATAGGCATAGACCATTTTTTGG
>DYDT01000078.1 GCA_020404485.1 Rickettsia endosymbiont of Diachasma alloeum
AACTCTTTGTAGCTTTGACATATACACTTGTGGTTAAGTTTCTTGTCAATTTACTACTTTTTTAAGTTCGCAGCTACTCTTTTCTTATCCACGCAACAATGCCTCCCGTGGCTTGACCAAAAACCCTATAACACTTATAAAAATATGAAACCACCAATTGCCGACAAACAAAACTATAATAATGATTATTACCACTGGCTGCGTGATCCCAAATGGCTAGATGTACAAGACAATAACATCCTAGATCATTTAAAAGCTGAAAATAAATATACTGAGCATTTTTTTGCTGATTTACAAAATGATAAGGAAAAGATTTTTGAAGAATTAAAAGGACGCATTAAGCTAGATGATACATCCACATACACTAAGAAAAAGGATTATTACTATTACCATAGAGTAGAAGCAGAAAAAAACTATCCGATATATTGCCGAAAATACCAAAGCATGCATGCTTCTGAAGAGATAATACTAGATGTTAACCTTTTAAATACTGGCTTTACTGATGTTGGCGAAGTCTCTATGTCACCTGATCAAAATTTAATGACTTATAGTGTTGATTTCACCGGTAACGAAAAATATGACATTAAAATATATGATTTCAAAGAACAAAAATATTTAGTGGATACAGTAAAAGATGTTGCTCCTACTATAATCTGGCATGAGAAATTAAATGGCTTTTTCTATATTACTATTAATGAGAATCAACGCTGGGATAAAGTAATGTTTCATCGTTTAGGTGAGGATGCAACAAACAACAAGCTCATATTTGAAGTAAAAAACTCCGCTCATTTTGTTAGCGGTGAGAAATCGACAAGCCGAGAATATTTATTTATTAATTCAGGTGATTACAATGGAAATGAAATTTATGCAATTTCTATGCATGATGAGAGTTTTACGCCAAAACTAGTAGGACCTCTTGAGAGTCATATATTTTATGATGTAGCTCATCATGGAAATTATTTCTATATCAAAACTAATTATAAAGCTAAAAATTTCCGTATAGTCAAAGTTCCGGTCGATAACTTTCAAAATGATGATTGGCATAATGATTATATTAAGGAAGAACAAGATAAATATTTGAAAGATTTTGATATAACAGAGAATTATCTTATTTTAAATTATCGTGATAATGGCTTACCGCTTGTCAAAATAAACAGATTTAGTGACTCTCTAGAAAAAATCGCTTCATTTCCTGATGAAAGCTTCCAAGCAAACGGCTATTCTACTAATTTCGATGAAGACGACATACGCTTAAACTACTCTTCTCTTGCAAGACCGAGCACCACTTACAGCTATGATTTTGATAGCGATAAGCTAACAATATTAAAAGAGCAGGAAATACCATCCGGCTTTAATCCTGATGAGTATAAAGTAGAACGAATATTTGCAGATAATAATGGTATTAAAGTTCCCATCACCCTCTTTTATAAAAAATCTCTATTCAAAAAAGATGGCTCAAATCCTTTATATTTAATTGGTTATGGGGCTTATGGTATCGCAATGCCGGTTAACTTTAGAAACATGGCAGTAACACTTAGTGATCGTGGTTTTGTTTACGCAGTTGCTCATATTAGAGGTGGTGATGATCTTGGGCATGATTGGTATAAGGCTGCTAAATTCTTAAATAAAAAAAGAACTTTTGAAGATTTTATAGCTTGCTCAGAAACTCTAATTCAAGAAAAATATACAAGTGCAAATAATATAGTAATAATGGGCGGTAGTGCCGGCGGTATGTTAATTGGCTATGTTCTTAATGAAAGACCTGAACTATACAAAGTAGCCATCGCTCATGTACCATTTGTAGACGTTCTAAACACCATGCTTGATGAGACTCTGCCATTAACTCTTTTAGAATATAATGAATGGGGTAATCCAAAGGAAAAGGAATATTGTGACTATATCAAATCTTATTCACCTTATGATAATGTAAAACCGCAAAGCTACCCTGCTCTATTCGTTACTTGTGGCATATCAGACCCACGTGTAGGATATTGGGAACCAGCAAAATGGGTAGCAAAATTACGTGAGTACAAAACTGATAATAACTTATTGCTGTTAAAAACAAATATGGATACGGGGCATAAAGGTTCTGCTGGTCGTTTCGACTATCTTAAAGAAACAGCTGAAGAGTTAGTATTTATTTTTAAGATGTTTGATGTAGGGGTTTAGTGAAAAAACGTCATTGCGAGCGAATGAAATGAGCATGGCAATCTTGTAAAGCATCCTGAGATTGCTTCGTCGAAACTTTCAGTTTCTTCTCGCAATGACGAGAAAGTTGATCCACACCACCACGGCAGGTCACTATTGAGATTAAATTAAAAATGATGCATAAAAATTATTTTGAACAAATAAAAAGGCTTCCCCTTACTTTAATTCTACTTATTAGCCTAATTTGCTCCATTGGGTTTATTGTTCTTTATTCTGCTGCAAATAGCAATCTACAACCTTGGGCACTTAAACAAATTGTGAATTTTTGTATATTCATGCCTATAGCTATAATCATTGCTCTAATTGATTTACGGATTATCTTCAGATTATCTTATATTTTCTATTTTTGTGTACTTGCTTTATTGGTTGCCGTAGAGCTTTTTGGCTCAACTGCAATGGGCGGAAAAAGATGGATAGATATTGGGATAGTAAAATTGCAACCTTCCGAGCCGATAAAAATTGCTATAGTATTGATGTTAGCACGATATTTTCACTCACTAACATTTAATGATCTTGGCAAACTTCATAAAGTAATTATACCAATTATAGGAGTTCTAGTTCCAGCCTTTTTAATAATTAGAGAACCGGATCTTGGTACAGGCATGATTACCTTAATCGTCTCTGGTATTATATTTTTTGCGGTAGGTTTTAGAATAAAATATTTTGTAATAATTGGAATTACAGCCCTTGTTAGTTTACCTATTGCTTGGAACATGTTGTATGATTACCAAAAAAAACGTGTGATGGTTTTTTTAGATCCTGAACGTGATCCGCTAGGTGCTAGTTACAACATTATACAATCTAAAATCGCTATAGGCTCAGGGGGGTTCTTTGGTCTTGGGTTAAATCAAGGCAGTCAAAGTCATTTAGATTTCTTGCCCGAACACCAAACCGATTTTATTTTTGCTACCTTCGCTGAAGAATTCGGCTTTTTAGGCGGTATGTTTTTGCTTGTGTTATATTTCGCACTTATAACTCTTTCCTTATTAATTGGCGTTAACTGCCGTACTGTTTTTAGCAAATTAATGGTCATAGGTATAACCGCCACACTATTTAGTCACGTATTTATCAATATGGCTATGGTTATGGGGTTAGTACCTGTAGTAGGTGTGCCGCTACCATTTATTTCTTATGGTGGTACAATGATGGCATCAATGTTGATGGGCTTTGGGCTTGTTATGAACGCTCAAGTAAATGGGCATACTAACTTAACAAATGTATGAGAGTTTGATGTGGCTATAGTTTTCCGGACAGTTAATAATAGACGATATTAACAGAAAGGATAAAAATGACAGATATAAAACCAAAGGTATATCCAGCTGAATTTAAAGAATCAGCGATTAAA
>DYDT01000079.1 GCA_020404485.1 Rickettsia endosymbiont of Diachasma alloeum
AACCCTATTTTTGGCTTTATTATTTTTTGATTTAAGTGCATTGTGACCTTCCATTTTTTTTATCTGTATTTTTAATACTTTATTTTTATTAAATGTAAGATCAAATGTCAACTAATACATTTTAACTGGATCCCGTGAATAAATCACGGGATGGACAGGGGAGAATGATCCACGCAACAATGCCTACACGGGAATGACAAAGAGCTGAATCCCGTGAACAAGCAACTAGATGACATAGGAAATAAAACTCACAAGATGACACTGAGCACTATATAATGAGATTGCCACGTGTTGCTTCCTTGTAGTCGCTCGCAATGACGTCTAAAAAGACACTGAGTATATAAAAAAAAGAGTCTTTAGAAAACTAAAGACCCTTTTCTTTGATTTAGGAAGTTTGAAGATGTAAAAAATTACATATCAAATCTTAGACCAGCCATTAAGTTACTACCTCTATAGTGTGTTCCACCAAATCTTGCTGAATCACTACCTTCAATAATAGTTTTAGTTTTTGTTTTACCGTAATCTCTCCAGCTATAAACTAGCTCAGCTTTTATACCTTGAGCAACTTCAAATGATGTTCCTAAAGATAATTGATAAGCAAAATTTGTTTTACTTTTAATATTTAGTTTTTTATTAAAAGGAACACTACCATCAGCATATGTTGTTCTATATGATATTTTTTCTTTCACCATTGCAGCACCAATACCAGCACCAGCAAAAACTTTAAACATATTTAAATCAACTACATCAACATAACCATTTAATAAGAAACTTACAATATTAGGCTTATGTTTTACTGCGACATTAGCACTAGTACCATCTTTTGGGTCAGTTACATTTACTGATTTTTTTAAATGATTACTTGTTACTAAACCAACTGTAAAATCAGTTCTTAGATTATCCATAATATAGTAACCTGCTCCGATTTCGCCAGTAAAGCCAGTATTAGACTTCATTTTTATTCCTGTACCCTTATCTTTTTGGCTATCAAAAATCACAGCACCAGCATTTACTTTTAAATACCATAGATTTTCCATAGCTGATGTTGGCATTGATGAATTCATAGCTGAATCATTCATAGGAGAATTCATCACAACTCCTTCGCAAGGATCAGTAGCAGCAAATATTACAGCTGAAGATAAAATAGCTGTACTTGCAGCTGTAATTAAAAGTAATTTTTTCATATTATTAATATTCCTTAAATTATTTGTTAGTTATTAAAATTAAGATTTAGATAAGGTTATTACCTAATCTAATGAAAAATAGTTTCAAGCAATAGAAAATATATTTTTACCACTTGAAACTATTAAATATTGCTTATTATTTGATTATATATCAAATCTTAAACCTGCGGTTATGTTATGGCTTTGATAACGAGTTCCTGTAACTTGCACATTTTGACCTGCTGGGTTTTTTACAGTTCCACCTTTCGTTTTACCATCACTTATCCAGCTATAAGCTAGCTCTGCTTTAACTCCATCAGAAATTTGTGAAGAAGCACCTAAAGTTAGTTTGTAAGCAAGGTTAGTTGTGTTTTTGCTTGAATAAGAATTAGAAACAGTAACATTATTAATATTTTCAGAATATGAAACTTTTTCTTTCAGCATTGAAGCACCGATACCAGCACCAGCAAAAACATCAAACATCTCAAAGTTAGATAGATCTACGTAACCATTAATAAGTAAACGTGTAATATTAGGCTTATGGCTTGATGAACGATTAGCTCCATTAACATTGCCAGACTTCTTTAATTTACCACTGAATGTAGTACCCAAAGTTAAGTCAGCTCTGAAATTTTCTGCAATATAGTTACCAACACCGATATCACCAGTAAAAGCAGTATTAGATTTTAATTTAAGACCAGTTCGGCTGTCCTTTGCTTTATTGAACATTGCCGCACCAGCATCTACTCTTAAATACCAGCTATCATTCCCGCAATCAGCGAATGAAAGGGCTGAAGATAAAACTGTTGCACTTGTAGCAGCTATTAAAAGTAATTTTTTCATTTTTAGTACCTCAATAATTTGAATTAATTAATAAAAAGCTATCTTTAGGGCTAGTATAATCATACTATTATTAATAGTGCTAGATTAATATATAAAATTAATAGATTAAAGCAATAAGTTTAGATAAGTTTGTGACAAAATAGAGACAAATAGATAATTAGCTCTTTTATACACCAATATATTTATTAAATTTATCTTTTGCATCTTTGAATTTATCGGCATCAGGCAAGGCGGGTTTTTTCTTAGTAATAACTGGCCATTTCTCATGTTCTATAAAGTGTTTTGCTCGCTCTACCCACTCAATTAATTCTGGTGTTTCAGGCTTTATTGCATCTATTGGGCAGTCAGGCACGCATACCCCGCAATCTATACATTCATCTGGATTAATAACTAGCATGAACTCACCCTCATAAAAACAATCTACCGGACATACTTCAACACAATCAGTATATTTACATTTCACGCATTCATCAGTTACAACGTAGGTCATTTTTTTATTTACTTTTAATTTTGTTGATTAATATAGAGGTTCTTAAAAATAATATTAACAAAAAATATAATATAAAACTTACAAACATTATCATTAAAGGTCTTAACATTGATGAGTGGATGGTTGGTGATCCTAATCTTAAAACGCTGGCTGGTTGGTGCAGGCTATACCAAAGATTTACCGAAAATTTTATTATTGGTATGTTAATAAGTCCAATAAGGGCAATAATAGAAGCAGGATTTTGAGCTTTTCTTATATCTTCTACACTATTAACTATTATAATGTAGCTTAAATATAGTAGAAATAATATTAACATTGAAGTAAGCCGAGCATCCCATACCCACCATACTCCCCATATAGGTTTGCCCCATATGCTGCCTGTTACTAAGCTAATCAAGGTGAAAGTAGCACCGATATAGCTAGCAGCTACCGCAAGCAAATATGACATAGTAGTTTTCCATACCAAATAGCTAAAGCTACACGCTGCCATAAAAATATAAATAGCGAGTGCCATCCAAGAAGCAGGTACATGAACATACATAATACGTACGAATTCGCCTTGTTGATAGTCAGGTGGGGAGGTTACTAGCCCTAAATAAAGACCAATAGCCGACATTAGAAAAGTCAATATTGTCAATATAGGAATTACTATTTTTGACAATTTATCAAAATAATGAGGATTTAATAATTTAAACATAATGCATTTCTGCTAAAAAGTAATTATACAGAATATAGCAGAGATTAAAAAAAAGAGGAGTAAAATTCTTAAATTGAAATCAGCGTTTTAATTCATTATTATATTATCATTTATCTTTAATTCTCATACAAAATGACCAAGAAAAATACTTTACTGCTTATAGACGGATACGGATTTGTTTTTAGAGCCTATTATGCACAACAGCCTTTAACTTCCCCAAAAGGTGAGCCTGTAGGGGCTCTTTACGGCTTTACGTCAATGCTGCTAAAGCTACTTAACGATTTTAAGCCGAAACATGCAGCAGTAATATTTGACAGTGGTGGTAAAAATTTTCGTCATGAAATTTATCCTGAATATAAAGCTAATCGCCCACCACCGCCTGAGGATTTGATTGCACAATTGCCATTAGTGCGTGATGTTGCAAGAAATTTAAACTTCCCAATTTTAGAAAAAAATGGCTTTGAAGCTGATGATATCATAGCAACTTTTGCAGCTAAAACATCTTTACTTGGGGAAGAAGTAGTAGTTATATCTTCTGATAAAGACTTATTGCAGCTAATGAATGACAGCGTAAAAATATATGACCCGCTAAAAGCTAAATATATTACTGAAGATAATGTTGTTGAAAAATTTGGTGTCACTTCCGATAAATTACGTGAGGTGATGGCTTTAATTGGTGATAAGTCCGATAACATTCCAGGTGTGCCATCAATAGGACCGAAAACAGCGAGTAATCTTATTACGCAATTTGGTACAGTTGATAATATCTTTAATTCCTTAGAGCAAGTTTCAAACATAAAACAACGTGAAACACTACAAAACTCAAAGGAGGCTGCTCTAATTTCATGGCAACTAATCGGGCTTGACTATAATGTTGATCTAGATTTTAACTTAAATGCTCTAGAATGGTCGCCACCTGATCATCATCAATTAACAGAGTTTTTACACGAATATGGCTTTAAATCTTTATATAAAAGAGCAGAGAATTTATTTAATATTAAAATTAGTGAACATAAAGAAGTAATAGAAAAAAAAGCTGTAGAGATAAAAGAGATTAGTAATAAAGCTGAGTTGGAAGCTTTCGCTGAAAAGGCTGAAAAAGCAGGGATATTCGGAATATATTTGTTGCAAAATAAAGGAGCTAATATTGCATTTATTTTATCCCTAAAAAATCAAGCTTATATTATTAAAGTCTCAAATGAAAGTAATGATCTTTTTTCTTATAATTCTAAGGCTGATAATGAATGGTTTACAGATATTATTTTTAATTTGCTGACTGACCAGTCAATAAAAAAAATCACCTATTCACTAAAACCACTGCTGAAATTTTATGCTAGTAAGGCACAGCAAATTACAGCGATTGAAGATTTAGAGCTAATGAATTATGCACTGTCTGCAGGTCTGCCACAAAAAAATTTGTTTGAAGCTGTAGAAAAAGAAGCACCGATAGAAGAATCAGCAAAAATAGTAGCTAATTTTATCGATCTTTATCAGCAAACTATACTAGATCTTAAGAATAACAAGGCTTTTAGAATTTATAAAGAAATCGATTTACCTGTGTGCTTTGTAATAGATAAAATGGAAAAAGCCGGCATAAAAGTAGATGAGAATTATTTAAATCAGTTATCTAGCAAATTTGGAGCAGAAATATTAAAGCTTGAGGAAGAAATTTTTGCTTTAAGTAGTACGAAGTTTAATATTGGTTCACCAAAACAATTAGGGGAAATTTTATTTGAGAAAATGCAATTACCATTCGGTAAAACTTCTGCTAAAGCAAATTCCTATTCAACAGGGGCTGATATACTCGAAAAGCTTAGCGAGCAAGGTTATCCCATTGCTGATTTATTGCTAAGATGGCGTCAACTTACTAAGCTAAAAAATACTTATACCGATAGTTTGCCAAAGCAAATAGATAATATAACCCGCAGAATTCATACGACTTTTTTGCAAACTTCCACTACCACAGGCAGGCTTAGCTCACAAGAGCCTAATCTGCAAAATGTACCTATTAGGTCGGGGGAAGGGAATAAAATTAGACAAGCTTTTGTTGCAGAGCAAGGCTATAAATTAATATCGGCGGATTACTCGCAAATAGAGCTTAGAATATTAAGCCATATCGCAGATATAAAGGCTTTAAAACAAGCATTTATTAATAAAGACGATATCCATACCCAAACTGCTTGTCAGATCTTCAATTTACAAAAAGAGGAGTTAACTAGCGAACATAGACGTAAAGCAAAAGCTATAAATTTTGGTATTATTTACGGGATAAGTGCGTTTGGGCTTGCAAAACAGCTAAATGTTAGTAATACCGAAGCTGCCGAATATATCAAAAAATATTTTGCTGAATATAAGGGCGTGCAGGAATATATGGAAGCGACTAAAAGCTTTGCTCAAGCAAATGGATATGTTACTGATTTTTTCGGACGTAAATGTTTTGTGCCGCTAATTAATGATAAAAGACTCAAGCAATTTGCCGAGCGTGCCGCTATTAATGCCCCGATTCAAGGAACTAATGCCGATATAATCAAAATAGCGATGACCCTACTTGATAGAGAAATAGAGAAGCGTAAACTCAAAACTAGATTAGTGTTGCAAATTCACGATGAGCTACTATTTGAAGCACCAATAGATGAAGTAGAAACAATAATGCCAATCATCAAGCAAATTATGGAAAATTCTACCAATATGGATGTACCAATTATTACCGAGATTAGAGCTGGTAATAATTGGATGGAAATACATTAGGTCTAGTACGGTTCATTATTTTAAGTACAATACGGGACTTCCAAAAATCTTCGATGAGTTATTACCTCTCCAGCGTTTGTTGCATGGCTCGAAAAACGTGTTCGGTGTCATATGCAGTAGTTGAGATTTTATCTTACATTTAGTAAAATAAATTAATTATTAAATGGAGTCGTATAACTTCGTATAATGTATGCTATACGAAGTTATTACGAAATAACA
>DYDT01000080.1 GCA_020404485.1 Rickettsia endosymbiont of Diachasma alloeum
AATTATATAGACTAGATTTTGTAATTCCTAGTTCCCTAGCCGTTTGAGCAAAAGGTTGTTTAGACTCAATAGCTAATTTAATCACTGATTCTTTAAATTCAGCTGGATATACCTTTGGTTTTATATCTGTCATTTTTATCCTTTCTGTTAATATCGTCTATTATTAACTGTCCGGAAAACTATAGCCACATCAAAGCTCATTGACTCTAGTTAATGAAAATTATATATTTCCTCTTGTTTAAATTAATATTAATGAGATAAACCTAGATGAGTCTAACATATAAACTAAAATCTAAATTGTTAAAATATTCTTTCATTGTTGCCATATCAATAAATTTATTGACAATTAATTCAGGAATATTATTGCTTACTTTGAATAATAAAGCAGAGGCTGGAGCTCCACCGCCACCGCCACCGCCACCGCCACCGCCACCGCTGCCGCCACCGCCACCGCCACCGCTGCCGCCGCCACCGCTGCCGCCGCCGCCGCTGCCGCCGCCGCCGCCACCGCCACCGCTGCCGCTGCCGCTGCCGCCGGTAGATCCAACAACTACACCTATTGACCCTAAATCAGCAGCACAAGATATTAATGCTGAATTAGGTGCAATATTTGATCCAACAATTTTTTTTAATAGCTTAAAAAAGAAAACTAAAAAGCAGACTAATAATTATGGTTTTAAATTTGATGCTAAAGCAGAAACACAGGTCCTATTAAATCTACTTTTAGGAGATTTTTATGATGCTAAAAAACGCTTATCAGTAATAAAAGATGTAGTAAACAATAAGAATTTATCATTTGATTCTAAAGTAGATTTACTAGAAAGAATAAACTTAGCTAAAGGAGTTTATACCAAAGGTGCTAATGGTGATATACAGGTAGATCCAATTTTTAATAGCTCTAGCTCTAGTAGTCACTCAACGTATATTTCTAATTTTAATCCAAATTATAAATATATAATTTTGTATAGTACGCCAACAGAGATTTTAGAAAAAGATATCACCTCTGAAATTATTGATATTACTAAAGGTTTTGAAAAAGATTCTCAAGGAAATGCTTATAGGAATTTTGATACAACAAAACTTAAGCAAATAGAACAAGAAAGAGTTTATGATTTAATAAAATCAGAAGCTGAATCACTAATAAAATCAGCTTATGGTAATAATATAGAGTATACTGACTATTATAATAATAATATAAGTGATAATAGTTATGAAAAATATTTTGTAAAATATGAAAAAGACGTAATAACTAAAGCTTTAGGTTATAAACGTGCCTATGAAGAAAAAACAGTATTATACAAGAATGAGGTAGATAAACTAGATAGATCAACCTTAAATGAAGAAGAATACATTAAAAAATGTGAAGAAATAATTGAAAAAATTGGAGAAAGTAGTTGGGACAGTTATCAAGTTTTTAAACCTGGTAGTAACAGTAAAGTACACTATGAAGATTACGAAAAACTAGTGACAAATGAAGCAAAAAAACAAGCTGTAATCGCAAGGTTTTTAAAAGAAGATAATAATAAACTAAATGGAAAAAGATTAAAAATAGTAAAAGAAGATGGTTCTACAGAATATGTAGATAATACAGAATTTAATTTAATAAGGGCTGGAAATAATTGGGATTTAACACCAGCAAATATACCACTTTCTCAAGTAATGAAAGATACAAATAATTTATCTGAAAATGAAAGAATCAAAGAATTATTAGCTCGAATTGAATTTTTAGAAAATAACATTAATAACTTAGATATACTTAATGAGCTTGAAGATGCAAAAAGACAATTAGATGAATTAAAAAGTAAAAAAATCACTGGATTATTTGCTTTAAATAATAATGGTGAAAATGCATCAATATCTTTTGATCAAAATTCGATAGATATACTTAAAATTTTAAAAGAGCTCCCAGATTTTGTTAATATAATAAGAACACATCCCGATTTATTTCCAACTATATATAATGATCCTAATGTTCTAGCATTTCTAGAGAAATGTTCACCAGAAGATTATGAGAATATAATAATAGAGCTAAGTTTATTAGATTCAAAATCTCAAAACTTAGAATCTTTAATTGTAAAAAAACAAATATCTGAAGAAGTTACTTTGCATAATCAAGTGGCTTCTATTACTAATAAACCTATTCATATAGGTATTCATGGTAGATTGTTATTGCCTAATGCTGCGATTGCTGGTGGTGATGAAGAGGACGCAATAAACAGAGGAGTATGGATCAGTAGTTTATATGGAGCAAGCAATCAAAAAGCATGGAGAAGCATACCGAAATATCAGGGACGCACTAGCGGTGTAACTATCGGTATGGATACAGAGCTTAGTAACAGCTATGACGTAATAGGTATGGCTTATTCAAGAATTGAGTCGCATTTTAAATATAATAAGAAGTTTGGTAAGACCGCACTTAATGGACATTTATTTAGTGTCTATGGTTTAAAAGCATTACCGAAAAACTTTTCATTGCAAGCTATAGCATCTGTTGGTCATAATTATATTAAAAATAAAGCCACAACTGCTAATAATATTATTAGTAAATATCAAAATAATAACTTTAATTTTGAAGCATTATTAAATTATAAGTATCGTACAAATTATGATTTATACTTAATACCAAATATTGGATTAAAATACGATTATTCAAGAAGTATTGGTTATAAAGGAAATAATTTTGTACAAAAATTAATGATTCAAAAGAAGTCAAATCGTGTATTAACAACTAGTTTAGGTGGTAAGGTAGAATTTAAATCGATAAAGATTTTAAATGATATAACGCTGATGCCAAGCTTGTATGGGAGTATAGAAAATCATTTTTATAACAAAGATACAAAAGTTAATGCTAAGGCAATTTTAAATAATCAAATAATAAAAGAGAAGATTATTCTATCAAAACAGCCTAAATTTGGTTATAATATTGGAGGTAATGTCCTTTTGACGAAGAAGAATATAAATGTAATATTTGAGTATAATCATTACACCCATAAAAAATATAAAAGCCATCAAAGGGTAGTGAAGTTAAAAGTTAATTTGTAGAACAAAATAGATAAAGATATAAGGCTTCATTCTCTTTATCTATTTGAATTTAAGTAAGTAATGTTAGTAATTACTTCTTGACAGTATACAAGTATTACTTTATATTTTTTATCTATTATATAAGTTAAAGTTTGATAGGTTAAGCTTATGTCTCGTAAATGTGAACTCACTGGAGTGGGTGTTCTATATGGTAATAATGTATCGCATTCACAGCGTAAAACTAGAAGGCGTTTTGAGCCTAATTTAAGATCGGTTAAGTTTATAAGTGATATAACAACCGCAGAATATAGATTATCAGTTAGTGCTAGATGCATAAGTTCAGTTGAAAAAGCTGGCGGGTTTGATGCATATATGTTAAAAGCTAATAATGATGCTTTATCCACTACAGCTAAAGCTATTAAGAAAAAAATAATTCAGACTAAGGTGGCAAAATCATTATGAAAAATGGGATACATCCAGACTATAAAAAGTTTTTAATTAAGGTTGGAAGTGATGTTTTTGAAACAATGTCAACTCATCCTGCAGGTGAGATTTTAATGGATGTTGATTTCAGAAAACACCCAGCATGGAATAAAGATATTGGAAATGTAGTAAATCAGTCTAACAAAAGCGTTAGTGATTTTAATAAAAGATTTTCCGGTCTTTCTTTCGGTAGTCAAAAAAAGGAAGCTAGTTAAAATCGTCATTGCGAGGAGATGCATTGCAGAGGGTGGAGGCAATCTCAAAAATTCTGCTTTATGTGTATTAGTTGACATTTGATCTTACATTTAATAAAAATAAAGTATTAAAAATACAGATAAAAAAAATGGAAGGTCACAATGCACTTAAATCAAAAAATAATAAAGCCAAAAATAGGGT
>DYDT01000081.1 GCA_020404485.1 Rickettsia endosymbiont of Diachasma alloeum
AACCCTATTTTTGGCTTTATTATTTTTTGATTTAAGTGCATTGTGACCTTCCATTTTTTTTATCTGTATTTTTAATACTTTATTTTTATTAAATGTAAGATCAAATGTCAACTAATACAATTAATTTTTAGTTTTTTATAGTTTTAAGCTATTTCTTTCCTTTATCTCTATCCACGCAACAATGCCGCCACGGGGTGACAGTATATTTGACTGAATTCCTGACGCATCTAGGAATGACAGCAAAACTATGCAATAACCTAGGTACAGAAAAGCATCACATATTCAAAAATTTCTCTGCTTCAAGGGCAGCCATACAGCCGGTACCTGCTGCGGTTATAGCTTGTCTATAGATTTTATCTTGAACATCACCAGCAGCAAAGACCCCCTCTATGTTAGTTGTAGTGCTTCCTGGAGTAGTAATAATATAATTATCACTATCCATTGTAACTTGCCCTGCAAATAAAGCAGTATTTGGTTTATGCCCGATAGCTACAAATACGCCGCTACAATTTACTAAGCTCGTCTCTTTAGTATGAACATTTTGAATTTTAACTCCGGTCACAGATTTTGGGTTATTATTACCAACAATCTCTTCTACTACATGATCCCAAATCACAGATATTTTAGGATTTTTAAATAGCCGCTCTTGTAATATTTTCTCAGCTCTAAAATTATCTCTTCTATGTACTATAGTAACTTTGCTTGCGTGATTGGTCAGATACAAAGCCTCTTCAACAGCACTATTACCGCCTCCAACTACTACTACTTCCTGATTCTTGAAAAAGAAACCATCGCAAGTAGCACAAGCTGACACCCCAAATCCCATAAATTCTTGCTCTGTAGGGATGCCGAGCCATCTTGCTTCCGCACCAGTACAAATAATTATACTTTCAGCTTCGTACTCTGTCCTAGATCCTGTAAATACTTTAAAAGGTCTTTGTGACAAATCCACTTTCTCAACATAATCGTTAACAATTTTAGTGCCGACATTTTCAGCTTGCATACGCATCTGTTCCATTAGCCAAGGTCCTTGTACACTTTCTGCAAATCCTGGATAATTCTCAACATCGGTGGTAATAGTAAGCTGACCACCAGGCTGAATACCATTAATTAATATCGGATTTAAAGACGCCCTTGCTGCATAAATAGCAGCACTTAAACCGGCAGGACCTGAACCGATTATTAGTACTTTAGTAGTAATTTTCATAATTTAATTTATCTTCTTTTTATAATTTTTCTAATCAAGATTTTATATGTTCAATTTCATTGGAATTTGTCAAGGAGGGAGTATGACCTGCATATTTAATTTCGTAAAGATCAAAATCTTTTTTTTGCATTTTTTCCACAGTAGATTTTGTTAGAACTTGAGATTTAGTGCCATGAATCAGTAATATTTTACATTTTATTTTATTCCATATAGACCATAAATCTACATCTTTCTGGCTTTTGACATTTTTTATACCTTTTGTTATAGCAGGATCATAATTCATTTTATATTTTCCGCCAAATGTAGAAATAACACTATGTTTTGTTAAATAATCCCAATCTTCTTCATCTTTATCCCTGACTGCCCATAAATAAGCTTTAAATGCTCTTTTGCACTCTCCAAATCCTCTAATATGACAGTTTTTTTAGCATAAGCTGCAATTTTGACTAAGGGAGCAGCATCGATAAACGCCCCTATATCGTTTAATATTAAACCTTTAAAAATATTTTTAAATTTACTGGCAAGAACCATACCTATAATTCCGCCCATTGAAGTTACCTAGCCAAATAGGTTTTTTTATCTTTAACTTATTTAAAAATAATAATGTATCTTTAATATAAGTAGTATAGTTATAATGGTTGTTTTTTTTAAAATTTTCACTATCACCACGTCCAGGATAGCTTAATGAAATTACTCTATAATCCTTACTTAATTCTTTAGCTATTTTATCAAAATCATGAGCATTTCTTGTTAAGCCATGAGCACATATTATTACATTTTTATTTTGAGGATCACCAAATTCTACATAAGAAATTTTATGTTCTGGTATATATTGAAGAGGAAGAAAGTTAATATATGGACCAACTTTAATTGAGTTAATTTTCATATAAACCTACTAATTTAAATCACTTAAAAATATACTGACCATTGTCGGCATATATACTACTACAAAAAGTAGTGATAAAAACACGGTGGCAGCAACCTTTTCAGGATAAAATTTTTGTAAATTTGCTATAACTATGGTATTTGCGGCTAAGGGTGCTGTAGAAAGAAGCTTTAACGCATTATAATAATCATTATTATACCATTTTGTTACAAAATGATCAAACATGATAAATAGCCCTACTCCTAAGGGATAAAATAAGAATTTAGCAGCAAAAGTAGCCAGAGTAAATTTTATATCCACTTCAAATTTTTGAAGTGATGCAAGAGCAAGACCTACCATAACCATACCTAGTATAGAAAAAGAACCTTTCATATTATATATAAAATCATCTAAGAAATCAGGTAAAGTAAAACCGCAAAAACTAAATAAACAACCTAGGAAAAATGCATTCAAAATTGGCAATTTTACTACTTTCAATATACTATCAGTAGTGTTTGCAAAGCTTCGCATACAAATATAAAAGCCTACCGAACACTCATAAATATTAACGCCTATCACTGCCATCATGTAAATACTTAGCGTATAATCATCAAAAAGTGCAGCAGCTATAGGCAACATAAAATATCCACCATTTGCTGTACCAGCAGACAAAGCTATAATATTACGTGTATGATCTTGCCAAAATTTACCGAAAAAATAGTAAGAAAATAATGACAACAAGGTCGCAATTACAAAGGTTACAACCGTAACACTTAATGCTGAAAATGTCAAAGTTGTACTAGCAGGAATAGTAAAGAATACTATAGGCGATATAAAATAGAATAATAAAGAAGAGATACTATCTCTTTCAACATTCGAGTATTTACCCGCTAAAAACCCGATTACTACACTTAATAACACTGAAACGGTTTTAAAAAAAACTATACTAAAAATTACCATGTAATGAGCTAAAGATATAATTATTTATAATATATTAGATTTTATCTTTTTGCACTAAATTTTGTAAAGATTTTTAATATTAAGTTTTAAGAGGATTTTATTTAACTTTTAATTGAAAATTATAAATATAATGATATTAGTAATATATAGATATCAATTTATAGAAAATAATCTTACCTCCTAATATAATTCACTAAGGTTTTCATGTGTTTATAAAAAACTTATTGTACTTTATCATAATATTTTTATCCTTAAACTCTTACTCTAATCCTACCCCGCTTGGGCTTGAGCTAAATAAAGCTACCGCTTTAGATTTAACAAAAAAATCTTACTACATGACAATTTTTAGAGATGTAAGGACTAAATGGTTGAATTTTTTTGATAATTCATGATGATAGAGGCAAAAATACTTGGTTCATATATGACAGATCAATCCGCTCC
>DYDT01000082.1 GCA_020404485.1 Rickettsia endosymbiont of Diachasma alloeum
AGCCCATTTAATAACTAAGCTTGGGCCATATAAGAACTACCTAGAGGATAGAATAAAATCAGCTTACCCTGTAGTTTTACCCGGTACTGTTCGTATAACTTCGTATAATGTATGCTATACGAAGTTATTACGGGACATTTTTCAATCCACGCAACAATGTCTCCCGTGGTGGCATTATTGCATGGATACTAAGTCGTCATTGCGAGCGAATGAAATGAGCGTGGCAATCCAGAAAAAATAATAAAAATGCTATAAGCTAGCACTTTTATACTGGATTGCGTACGTACAATTACTTCGTAATTTCCTTAGCTCAGACGGAAAAACTAATCCACGTAACAATGCCATCACGGGATGGACAGGGAAAAATGATCCATGCAAGCAAACCTTACGCAGGAATGACATAGAAAAACAGGAACAAAACAAAAAGTACTGATTTAGAATTAAATTTTTTACAATGAACCCTATCAACAATTACGAAAATATTGCTAAAAGAGTAATTTCTAGTGAAGCTAGTGCTTTAAAAAAGCTATCTGAACATATTCCTGAAGACTTCAACCAAATTGTAGAATTGTTGCTATCTTTTAAAGGACGGGTAGTTTTAACTGGTATAGGTAAAAGTGGTTATATTGCAAAGAAAATAGCCTCAAGCTTTTCTTCAACTGGTATGCCAGCTTTTTATATACACCCAGCGGAAGCAAGCCATGGGGATCTTGGGATGATTACTAAAGATGATTTAGTAATCATCCTTTCTAATTCTGGCGAAACTAAGGAATTATTTAACATCATTAAATATTGCAAAGATTTTTCTGTAAAAATTGTTGCAATGACAATGAATAAAAATTCTACTTTAGCTATAAATAGTGATTTCTTACTTATAGTGCCTGAATATTCAGAAGCTTCAATAATTGGTGCTCCAACAGTTTCATCTTTAATAATGTTATCACTTGGCGATGCATTAATGACTGTTATACATGAAGTAAAAGGCTTTACCAAGGATGATTTCAAGTCATATCATCCTGGCGGTAGCATAGGGGCTAATTTGACAGAGATTAAACATTTAATGCGTAGCGGTGATCAAATACCTTTAGTACACGAAGATACACCTTTTGCTGAAACTATAATTGTTATGAATAAAAAACGCTTAGGTTGTACCTTAGTAATAGATAAAGCTAAAAATTTAGTAGGGGTTATAACAGATGGTGATTTACGTCGTCACATTAACGATGAAATTCACCTAAAAATAGCATCAGATATTATGACTAAAAACCCTGTATATATTTCATCTGAAATATTTGCAAAAGAAGTTTTAGACTTAATGAAAGCTAAAAATATTACTAATTTACCTATTGTTGACCATAATATCATTATAGGCATTACTCATATACATGATTTATTGCGAGCAGGAGTCAATTAGTATATGCCCTCTTCTTATAAACGGCGAAAAAAATTTTGGAAATTTGCTTATTTCCTAATTATACTTGGAATTTTATATGCAGGATATATATTAGTTAAAAGTAGTCACCCTACTGAAGAAAATAATACTAATATTATAGAAAAAGCTTCAGGAAAAAACCTTGATTTAAAATATAATATTATATTAAAAGATTCAGTTTTTGAGGGAGTAGATAAGAATTTAAATAGCTATCTAGTCAAAGCTGAGCAGGCTATAAAAGATTCAGATAACAAATATAAATTAGATATAATAAACGGCACATATAACGTAAATCAAAACCAATCAGTTACTGTTTATGCAAAAGAAGGGTTTTTAAACGAAGAATCGCATATATTAGATTTAAAAAATGATGTAAAATTTTATTTTGAAGATATGATATTTGACACTAATGATGCAAGAATTGATTTAATAAATAAAAGCATAATTAGCAACTCTCCTGCTACATTATTTCATAAAAACTCTACTATTACTTCAGCTAGATTTAACACGCAAGACGACAATAATATTATAATTTTTAAAGGCAATGTCTACACAACTATTGATCTATCGGATTATTAAACTTGTAATATTCTTTACTATTAGTATTTCAATATATGCTGATGATAAAGAAGTTTCAAACTTACATATTACATCTGATACTTTAATCATTAATAGAGTTAAACAAAAGGCAGAATATCTTGGGAATGTCGTTGTTTATTTTGATAATGCGATACTTAGAACAGAAGAATTATATATTTTTTATAAAACTGTAGATAATAAACAAACCATTGATTATATAGTTGTTCCAACTAAATTGAGTGTTGAGAAAAAAATAAATAATGAATTATTATTAGCAGATTCAGGAAAATATTTTTTAGATAATAAACAACTCATTTTACTTGGGAATGTTGTATTAGAGCGTAATAATAATATTTTAAAAACTAATAAACTTATTTATTATGTAGATATTATTAATAAAAATAATAAGAAAATAAATTAAATGGACAGCTTACAAGTTAAAAATATATCAAAATCCTATAAGAAGAGAACCATATTAAGCGATATATCTCTTAATGTAAAACAAGGCGAAATAGTTGGATTATTTGGTCCAAACGGAGCTGGTAAAACAACTTGTTTTAACATCATTATTGGCTTAATGAAAGCAGATTCCGGACAGTTATTGTTAAATGATATTAATATAACTAATTTACCAATTTATTTAAGAGCAAGACTTGGTATTGGTTACCTTCTTCAAGAACCTTCAATTTTTCGAGGCTTATCGGTTGAAGATAATATTAAAGCTATAATTGAAATATCTGAAAATGATAAAGAAGTAATTGAGCAAAAAACGCATAATTTACTAGAAAAATTTTCTATAATACATTTAAAAGATCTATCAGCTGCTAGCTTATCAGGGGGCGAAAGACGCAGGCTTGAGATTGCAAGATCCCTTGCAATAGAACCAAAATTTATCATGCTTGATGAACCGCTTGCTGGTATTGATCCCCTAGCTATTTCCGATATCAAAAATCTAATTACTTACCTACGTGAATTTAATATAGGTATTCTAATTACTGATCATAACGTGCGTGATACTTTAGACATAGTTGACCGAGCATATGTTATTTTTGAAGGGAAAGTACTGCTAGAAGGGAGTGCTAAGGAAATAGCAAATAGCAAGAAAGTTAAAGAAGTGTATTTAGGCGAGAGCTTTATTTTTTAATATACTCGATGTCATCGATCCCGCTACAAGCACACGGTATGACAGCTAAAAATCTAGATTCCCGCTTTCGTGGGAATGACATCGAGGACGTTTCCCGAACTGTATGTAACAAAGGCAAATTCTATGGAAATCAACAAAGACATTTTTAGGGCTTATGACATAAGAGGTAATAGCCTTACCGATTTAACAGTAAAGGTAGCCTATAAGGTTGGTTTTTGCTTTGCAAAGATGACCATAAAAGATGGCAATAACAAGATCTGCGTCGGTATGGATGGTCGCCTTAGCTCCCCTGCTCTTTACAAACTCTTAGAAATAGGATTGGTTAATGGAGGAGCTGAGGTTATAAATATTGGTGTTGTCCCAAGTCCAGTTCTATATTTCGCTGATAAAAAATTTACACCAGCTGGTAGTATTATGGTTACTGGTTCACATAACCCTCGTGATGATAACGGCTTTAAAATAATACAACATGGCAAATCTTTTTTTGGTTCTCAAATACAGGATTTATTAACAGAGATTTTAAATACTGATTGGAGTAATAATCCCCCTGAAATCAATATTGTAAACAAGAATAAAATCAATATTAGTGACAGATATATAAAAAATATTCTAGAAGCAGTAAATATTAACCTCAACCTAAAAGTAGCTTGGGATCCTGGTAATGGAGCAACGGGAAATATTGTTGAGGAGTTAAAAAATCATTTAAATAATGAAAACATTATCATTAATAGCAAGATCGACGGGAATTTCCCAAGTCATCACCCCGACCCTACTAAGGCTGATAATTTACAAGAATTAATTAAACTAGTTAAAGAACAAAATTGTGATCTTGGTATAGCTTTTGATGGCGATGGCGATAGAATTGGCATTGTAAGCTCAAGCGGCAAGATGTTATTTGGTGATCAAATTTTATGCATTTTTGCTGAGGATATTCTAAAAGAAAACCCAAATGCTACTATAATACTTGATGTAAAAGCTAGCCAGCTCATAGCCGATAGAATCAAATCATATGACGGACAACCTATAATATGGCGAACTGGTCATCCATTTATTAAAAGTAAAATGGCCGAAGCAAAAGCTTTACTAGCCGGTGAAATGAGCGGGCATATATTCTTTGCCGATAAATATTTCGGTTTTGATGATGCAATCTATGCGGCATTAAGGTTTTTAGATTTATTAACTAGATCAAATAAAACTTTAGATGAAATAATATATGAGCTACCAAAAAGCTATAGCACACCGGAAATTAAAATTTTTGTTCCTTCTGAATTAAAATTACAAATTATTGAAGAAATTAAAGAAAAATTACTAAAAAATAAAATAGAGTTTAATGATATTGATGGGGTGCGAGTAAATACGGAAGATGGGTGGTGGTTATTGCGTAGCTCTAATACTGAATCTGCTATTATTGCAAGAGCTGAGTCAAGTAATGCGAAAAAATTAGAAGAACTAAAAACAATGATTAATCAATTATTAAGCAAGTACGGACTTAATATTTAAGTGCAAAAAAAAGAAATAATCATCTTATGCGGTCCTACTGCTAGCGGAAAATCTTACTTAGGTCACGCACTTGCTAAAGCGTGCGACGGGGAAATCATAAATATCGACTCAATGCAGGTTTATAAAGAAATTCCAATTATTACTGCCTCCCCTCCGGAAAACTATAAAAGCGAAATTCCTTATCATTTATATAACTTCTTGCCTATTACTGAAGATTTTTCGTTAGTAAAATATCTAAAACTTGCTTCAGAAAAAATAAATCAGATAGCCGCTAGTGACAATCTTCCTATATTAGTAGGTGGTACAGGATTATATATTAATTCTTTAGTTTTTGGATATAATAATATTCCTGATATATCTGACGATTTAAGACAGCAGGTAAGAAAGCTGCATAATGAAATAGGCAATATAGAACTACATAATAGACTTACAAAGCTTGATACTATTGCTTCATCTAAAATTAATCAATCAGACACTCAAAGGCTAATTAGAGCTTATGAAGTAGTACTGCAAACTGGTAAATCTATTTTCTTTTTTCAAACTTTACCAAAAGAACAAATCTTATATGAATTTAATTTTAAAATTATCTTCTTAAATCCTGAAAGAAAATTCTTATATAAAACAATTGATGAACGTTTAGCTAATATATTTAAAGATGGGGCAATAGATGAGATTGCTTTAATCAAAAAACAATTTAATTCTGAAAACTATCTAAACTTAAAAGCTGTAGGCATAAAAGAAATTTTGGCTTATCTAGAAAATAAACTAACTTTAAATGAGGCTCTAACCTTAGCTCAAACACGAACACGCAGGTATGCTAAAAGACAAATCACATGGTTTAAGCATCAGATAAAAGAAAAAATAACTTTAGATTATTCTAACGAAGAAGAGTTTCTACAAATAACTCGAAAACTTTCTATTCTTATGGATTTGCCAAATAGCAATAAATAATAGACCAGTGGTAAATATTTGAAGTATTTGCAATGTTATGCCTAATACTGGTATAAAAGGAACAGCTGGTTGCAGTAATATAGGCACTCCACTTGAAAACATTACTAATCTTGTAGCATCTTGTACTGAAACACTATTAAATAATAATTTTAATGCAACACATACTAATAATATTATAATACTTCTTTCCAAAAAGAATGTTACGAAACAAAATAATATAATAGCTGGCATACCAAGATAAATAAATAAATTTGGTAAATACATTAGGTTATCGGCGAAATATTTTTTTATTATTTGAGGGGTTAAATTCATCTCATTTTGATCAAATAAAGTTGAGTAATTAATGGTACGAGGAAAGCTTTTTTTAGTATTATCTATTGCAAAATTTATCGTAAGTTTATCTGCTTCAATTATGAAAGGTATCTTGCTTTTTTCTCTAATTGAAACTTGATTTGTTGTATCAATAACAGCTACTTTATCGTTATTCTTATTATATAAATAAATAGGTTCTTCATCTTTTACAGAAATTCGTGAATTAGCATATTGCATTTCCGGTAATTGATTGATGATATATTCAATATTATCGGTAGTTTTTGTCTGTTTTGTTCCGTTAAAGCTATCTTTCAAGGTTATTAAATAATTTAATATAAAGATACAATAAATTATTGCCGGAATAAAAGACACAATAAATAAATATCTTATTCCGTAACCATGATATTTTTGATATATGTCTTTATAGAACTCTATAGAGCTAATTGATAGACGTAACTGGCGGAGTAATGTATTTAGTCCTCCTAATATATATGATAATAAATACATTATTTTATTAAACTTTTATACATAAACAGCAGTAATATAGCGTATAATTATAGAAAATTGCAAATTTTTAGTGCATTAAACTCTAATTTATATATAAGTTTATTGATAAAAAATTATTTATTTACTAATATTTATATTTCGATAACAACATTAATTTTATATGCTACTTCCTGAAATAACTCTAACTTTAACAGCACTTTTAAGCCAATTCTTTGCCGTAATACTGCAAGGTAAAAATAGAATTGTTGCTAACATAACTATTTTACTTACCATATTAACAATTTTCATTATTTTAAAATATTCTTACTCTGAAAGCGTATTATACCTAGATTATGTAATGTTTACTACCAATGCAAATATTGCTAATTATAAGGCTATCATATTGATATTTACTATAATATCTATGATAATTTATTGCGATTATTCGGTGCGTAGCGGTGAACCACTAAAATTTGAATTTATTACTTTGATATTATTATCTACAGTTGGGATTTTTGTGGCAATTTCAGCACAGAATTTTTTATTACTCTTTTGTGCCATGGAACTTACTGCCTTAACTTCCTATATACTTGCTGGTTTTAAATTAAGTGAGATTAAATCATCAGAGGGAGCATTAAAATATTTTATATTAGGTAGTTTAGTCAGTTGCTTATCATTATTCGGTATTTCTTTTATATATGGATTTGGCGGAAGCTTACAATTTTCAGATATATTTTATAAGCTAAATGATAGCTCTTCGGTAAATTTAGGTTTAGTAATTGGTGTAGTATTATTTTTAAGCAGCATTTTCTTTAAGCTTTCAAGTGCACCTCTGCATTTTTGGGCACCAGATGTATATGAGGGATCGCCTATTACTTCAGTTACTTATTTTACAGCGGCTTCAAAAATTGGGGCTGTTGCTATTTTATTAAATATCGAAAATTTAATTATCAAAAACTATCACCCTATTAGCTATAATCTAATAAAAATAATCGCTTTATTATCCATGATATTTGGTGCTCTTGGTGCTATTCGTCAAACTTCTTTAAAAAGATTAATGGCATATAGTACTATTCTAAATATCGGTTATGTATTAATCGGCGTATTGTTGCGTACTGAAGACGGCAATAAAGCTGCTATGCTCTATATGTTAATATATGCAGCAGCAAGTATAGGGTTCTTTACTTGCCTGATTATGTTACTCGGAAAACAGACAGATAAAGCTAATTTTGAAAGCATTCAGGGAATTGCAGAAAATCATAAAGCTATAGCTGCTGCAATTTGTATAATTATGTTTTCCATGATAGGTATCCCACCGCTTGCTGGCTTTCTTGGAAAATATTATCTCTTTTATCAAGCAATTACCCAAGAAGAGTTTTTACTTGCTTATTGCGGTATCTTTACTAGTGTCATTGCGGCTTTTTACTATCTTAAAATAATTAAAACGATGTATTTTGCTGAAAAACCTAATCCAACAAAAATACCTATTTCCTACGGACTATTATTAATTCATTTTGTAGTAATAGGTTTTTTACTTTTCGGATCTTTTATTATTTCGTCTTAGGTTTAAATGAATTTAGGTAGATATAAGCTATTTGTTTTTGATGAATTAGATAGCACAAACCTTGAAGCCGTTAGAATGGCTAAAAATAAACCTGATAGAGATTATATCATACTTGCTAACTCTCAAACTAAAGGACGTGGTAGAAGTGGTAAAAACTGGCAATCTACTTCTGGAAATTTACATACTAGTTTACTAATTAAGCCTAATAAAGAACTTGAATTACTACCGCAATTGTCTTTCGTTACAGCCCTAGCGGTTTATGATAGTGTGGTACATGTCATACCGTGGCTTGACCACGGTATCCAGAAAATAAACGGGATTCCTCTACAAGCACACGAGATGACGCCCCTAGTTCTTAAAAAAATCCAATTAAAATGGCCAAATGATGTTCTAGTAGGGGATAAAAAAATATCCGGTATACTTCTTGAATCAGTTAAAGTAGAAGATGTTTATTATCTTATTATTGGTGTTGGTATTAATATAACTTATCACCCAATAAATATCGACCAGCCTACTACCTCTTTAGTCAATGAAAACTTCCCTATTATAACTCCTCAAGCTTTACTTGAAATATTAATAGAAAATTTTGAAAAATATTATCAAATTTGGGAGAAAGAAAGCTTTTCATTTATTAGAGAAACATGGATGAAACATGCTTATAAGTTACATGAAAATATTACTGTTAAATATCAAGACGATATTATTACAGGCACTTTTCAAGGTATTGATTCCATAGGTAGAATAATATTGCAACTACCTTCCAAAAAAATACTCTCTATTTCTACTGCTGAACTTTCCTTTTAGCAAAAATATTACTAAATATAAATTATAAATTTAATTATTGTTAATTATTTTTCCGTCATTGCGAGAAGAAGCTGCAAGTTTTGACGAAGCAATCTTAGGATAATCGACGAAATTGCTTCATCACTGTACTCCTCGCAAGACAATAAAAGCTTAAGCCCCTTAATTAAAAAGTAATAACATATGCCTCAAAATAATAATCCTAACCCTATTTCTCAAGAGTTCATGAACAAGGCTAATGAGCAATTTGGTAAAATAAAAGAACTGAACCTTAGCAAAAATCCCAGTGTTAATGTTAGCAACGGAAGTAAAATGATACAGAGCAACGGATAAAAATTGATACAGTATTAATAGTGTATCCTCCTGGTAAGGAGGTAAAAAAGAATGTTAATACTGGAGCAAATAATGG
>DYDT01000083.1 GCA_020404485.1 Rickettsia endosymbiont of Diachasma alloeum
AGAGGTATTTTACAACCGTATCAGAATGCATTCTTCTAATGACTATCTATCACCAGTAAAATATGAAGAAATACAACAATGTGCATGAACAACTGTCCGGAAAAGTGTTGACAGATCATCTTGCTCCGTCATTCCTAATTGTTCCCAAGGTTTATTTTGTGACGAATAAGCAGCGGCATGTCGTGCATGACTATCAGATGAAATCATTGTCTTATAATCTTGTTCAGTCATTCCAATTTTTTTTCCAAGGTTCTTGTAAAGGATTAGAATTAGTTTTTTGTGTATGCTCTTGTGATTTTTGATCTGGGTTTGCCATAACTGTTCCTCATTTTGATAAATTAGTTAATTTCCTTTAAAATATCCACAGAGATTAGCCTTTTTCAAATTAAACTTCGTTTGTCCGAGTCGCATATATTAGTATTATATTTCGCTCCTGCATAAGCAGAAACAGGGTAAAAATCAAGCTTTTAGTTTTTAAAGTTATAATTAAAGAGTTCTTTCTTTATTCTTACTCGTATTTTGGCTTTTAATCATATTTTGGTATTTATTATTCGGTACCTTAGGATCCTTTTGCATTTGTTGTCCAATCCCTTGAGCTTGTTGTTTGGTCATAGCTTGAGTTAAAATCTCTGCATGTTGGTTTCGAAGTTCTTGTGCATTTGTTTTAAGAATCTGTTGTCCCTTGGCGATTTTGATAAGATTATCTACAGTAAAAACTCCACAATCAAAATTATTATCCTGCTGCTTAATTTTTTCATCAATTATAATAGGTTTATTAGGGAGGTTGCCTAAGGCTTTATCTATTAATTTCGGTAATTTTTTACCATCATAATCAATTGAGTTGCCAAGTGAGTCATTAAAGGTTAATATTACTTGCTTATCTTTTTCATCATATGTAGCTACTAGTCCTGTCCAATGACCATAACCCATTTCAATAGGGATAACAGCGGCTTTCTTCTTTCCATCCGTTACTTGAGAAATGGCATTTTTCAAAACATTTTCAGGAATTTGGTCAGTAGGCAATAAGCTTGGATCAATATTTTGATTTAAAGATATGGGAGCATGGACGGAAAAATTATTTTTATCCAAAGATGCCTCCAAAATATATTGGATTTGATGATTTTCATACCAGTGGTTAGGTTTTTTTACATCGTTAATATCTCTAACTTCAAGAGGAATACGAAAAGGATCATGTTGGGTAGTATTAGAAGTAACAGCAGGGATGTTATTTGACATCATGGTTTTATAAGCTTGCTCTGTCATTCCAATTTTTTCCCAATCTTTTTGTGAAGAATTAGTATTAATTTGTTGTGTAGTTTGTTGCTTTATTGCTGCTAAAGTTGGCGTAGTTTTTTCTTGTGTTTGCTCCTTTGGTAATTCGATTAACTCTGGTTCTGTTTTCGTCATAGGTTGTGGTTGAAAAGCTTGAGTTTCCTCTTTTTTACCAAGGTAACTAGTTATTACACTTTTAAAATAGTTAAATACTCTTCTAAAAAATCCTGGTTGTTCTGGTTGTTTAGTTTCATATGATATGGTTGTTTCTTTTTGTGGATCAGGGATATTTTTCATAACTTGCTCTCTATCGAAATTAAAATCTATAGGATTTACCTCGGATTTTCCTAAATCTTTTTGAAATTGCCGTGATATTTGAGATACGTATTGTTTTAGATTTTCAGCAGCATTATTTGGATCTTTTAAAATTTCGGTAATTTCAAATTTAAGACCATAAATTTGATCATCAGAAGTAATACCAAATTTAGCTATTATAAGATTTGTTGCCTGATCTAAGGATAAGGGCCAAGTTTTTACAGTTACTCTTCCTCCTTGATTTTTAGTTGTTTTTATTAGCTTATCTAATTCCGCTTTGTCAGGTATAGCACCGGAAAGTAATTTATTAACTTTTTTATCATCAGCAAGATTATTAAAAACCGATAACACTGAATTTGTATCTGTTATAGTAGTAGCCTTATCTCTATTTAGTGCATTTTCATTTATAGCAAGTTCTCTATCTTGTTCATTTGCAAAAAATACATGATTAGTTTTTGCAAGAATCTCTTTCCAATAAGCAGCTAACTCAGGGTTTCCTGCTAATGAATTATAATGTTCAAAAGTAATAGTACTCTTAATATTTAAATTTTGTAGATTAATTAAATCTTGTGATTTGAAAATGGGTTTTACGTTATTGTTATTGAGCTGGACATTAAAAATAGGGTTTTTATTTTGTTCCCTGGATTCTTTCAGTATTTCGGCAAAAATACGCTCCTTATCTGATATGCGTGATTCTTTACTAGTCTGAAGTGAGACAATTGTTGGCGAGTCTAAAACTGTTTCTTTACGTATTTTTTCTAATATTTGGTCATTACTACCAAGTAAAAGAGTAAATATGATAGGTTCAGCCATCATTAACCTTTATTAATAAAAGAGTTAATTATTATTATCCTTATTTTAAGAAATTAAATCAAGACATATTTAATGCTCCATGCTTTAACCTGTATAATTTATCCATTCTATGTGCTAATTCATGATTATGCGTTACCATTACAACAGCTGTATTTTGTTCCTTGGCTACTTTTAAAAATAAGTTAAATACTTCATTGGTAGTGTTAGGATCTAAGTTACCTGTAGGTTCGTCTGCTAAGATAATTTTTGGCTTATTAATTAAGCTGCGTGCTATTGCAACACGTTGTTGCTCCCCGCCTGATAACTCACCTGGCATATTATGTAGTTTTTTGCTAAGACCCAAACTATCTAATATACTTTTTGCTGCCTCTATTGCTTCTTTTTGGTTAGAGCCATTAATAAGACGAGGCATAATAACGTTTTCAATTGCAGTAAAATCTTTTAATAAATGATGCTGCTGATAAATGAAGCCCAAATAATTAAGACGAATTAGATGGTTTGTTTTATACTGGTTATTTGCAATAATAACTTCGCCGTTAGTTGGTTTATCAAGCAAACCAGCAATATGTAGTAAAGTCGATTTACCACTACCAGAAGAGCCAATTACAGCAATTAGCTCGCCCTCGTTGATATTTAAATTAAGGTCATCTAATACTCTAATAATAGAGTTGCCTTGCCTATAATGTTTAGAGACATTTTTTAAAGTTAAGATTTTATTACTCATATCTTAAGGCATCCACAGGATTTAATTTTGAAGCTTTGTAAGAGGGATAAATTGTTGCTAAGAAGCAGAATATTATAGATAAAGAAGCGATTAAGATAATATCCTGACTTCTTACTTCTGATGGTAGACTATAAAGAAAGTAAACTGCTGCTTCAAAAATCTTAGTACCGGTTATATTTTCTAAAAAATTTTTGATAGTCCCGATATTATAGGAAAAAGTAATACCAAGGATTAAACCAAGTATAGTACCAAGCACACCAATAAACATGCCATTATAGATAAAAATTAGCATTATCTGATTTGTGCTTGCTCCCATTGTTCTTAAAATTGCTATATCGGAAGTTTTATCTTTCACTAGCATAAATAAGCTTGAGATAATGTTAAAGGCAGCAACTGTAATTATTAAAGAAAGGATAGTAAACATAGCTGTACGCTCAACAGCTAAAGCACTTAAAAATTGTGAGTTCAAAGTTTGCCAGCTAAATATTTGTAAATTTTTTTCTAGTAATAGTTGTTGCACTTTATATGAATATGCAAGAGCTTTATCAGGGTGTAGGGTATTAACTTCAATTAAGTTTATGTTATTACCAAGAGATAGAAAATTTTGTGCTGCTTCAAGCGGCATTAATATGGTTGCTGAATCATAATCATACATACCGCTATTAAAAACTGCTATAACTTTAAACTCTTTTGATCTAGGTACACTGCCAAAAGCAGTGGAAATAGAATTTGGTGAGATTAGTTTAACTTTATCGTTAACTGTTACACCTAAATTAGCAGCTAAACCTTGTCCAAGTGCTATTACATTCTTACCGTGGAAATTATCAAAACTACCAAAATTAATATTTTTAAAAATTTCATTTTTTAATTTTAAATCGTTTAAATCAATACCTTTAATAAGGGCACCACTATTATTATTTTTGCCTAGTGCTAAAGCTTGACCATTAGCAATAATATTCACATGTTTTATGTAATCTTGCTGTAGTAATTTAGCTTTGATTTCTTCGTAATTATCAATACTACTAGTTTGAGGACTTATGACTATATCGCCGTTTAAACCGATAATATTTTTAGTTAGTTCTGTATGAAAGCCATTCATAACCGACATAACGACTATTAATGCCGCAACGCCGATCATTACTCCAAGCAAAGAAAATCCTGAAATTATAGAAACAAATTTTTCATTTTTTTTGGCTTTAAAATATCTAAAAGCTACTGTAAAGATAAAGTTATTATTGGTCATTTTTCTTTGTTGTCATACCTTGGCTTGACCCATGGTATCCATAAAATTATTAGTATTGCAGTTTGTATTTCTGGATACCATGGTCAAGCCAAGGTATGACAGAACGACCTACTATCAGAAATCTCAAAAACCTTATCATATTTAAATAATTTAGGTAACGTTATTAAACCAAATGCCGTAATAACGCATATGGTGATTCCAAGAGGTGTAAAAGTACCATTATATAACCAGCCTACTAATTGTAATCCTAGAGCAGTTAGAATTAATCTTGCCGAGGTAAAAATAGCAGTCATACGGGCTTTGCCATCTGGGATTGCTTCTAGCATCATTGGCCATAATATATTGATAGGATATATTAGCCAAGTGATAATAAAAGTGTCACAGCTGTTATTATTAGTGGGTCATTTAAATTAAATGTAGCTAATGTAATACTTCCAAGTAAAAACAATACTACACATATAATGCCAAAGTAAAAGCAATGTTTAACACCAAATTTTTTAAAGCAATAACCGCTAGTAAAGCTCATAATTGAAAATAAAGCTGCAATTGATCCTTGATATAACCCAAAATATTTTAAACTAACTCCTAAATCTTGCATATACAGAATAGGGGCAATTCCAATAAATATCCAATATCCTTGTGCAAGAAACACCATGGTAAGTATATAATATATGGCTTTTGGTGATTTGAAAATAGGATAATATTCTTTCAAGGAAATTTGTACTTTACTATTAGCTTGTCCTTTTGGAATAAAAACTATTCCCAAAACTAAGCTAATAAGCCCTAAAATAAATAATAAAATAAAATTAGCATGCCATCCCCAAAATAAATTAACATAACTACCTATTAACGGGGGCGGTTGCCATAGAAAGCGAAATAGTACCATTTAGAATCCCCATTAATCTTTGTTGTTCCTGCACGGAATAAATATCAGCAAGTACTACATATACTAACACCGCAACAGCTGATATTCCAGCACCTTGCAAAAACCTGCCAAATAATATGCTTGCGTAATTATTGGAAAATACACAAAATAAACTGCCAAGATTAAAAATTATTAATCCAAGTATGATTATTGGTTTTCGTCCGTATCTATCTCCTAAATTACCTACTATAAGCGAGGTAATACAATAAGCGATTAGATTCACACCAAGTAGTAACTCTGTCATAAAAGGTGAAAGATTAAATGTATTTTGTATATCCGGAAAACTTGGAACGAATAAATCTATAGCTAACACGGAAAGGAAATATATATTAACATGCACAACATTGTTGATGTATATTATAATATACAAATATATAAAGGCATAAAGCAGATGAGAGCCTATAGTCAAGATTTACG
>DYDT01000084.1 GCA_020404485.1 Rickettsia endosymbiont of Diachasma alloeum
CGATAACTTCGTATAATGTATGCTATACGAAGTTATTACGAAATAACATGCCAAGAAAGATTTTTGGGTATAAAACACCCAATGAAATTTGGGCACAAAATTTATAGGTTTTGTTCTACTTAGTCCTTGAATTTTCAGGTTATCTTGCTTTATACTGGATTCCTGCTTTCGCAGGAATGACATCGGAATCACGCAACAATGCCGCCACGGGGTGACAATGTATTATATTGGAGTATATTAATGCTTAAAAAATATATATTTATCTTATTACTACTTTTCACATCTATAGTTAAAGCAGAAAATATAGAAGTAAATAATTTAGATAAAATAAAACAAGATTTTGAAGAAAATTATAATAAAAATTATTTGCCGCAGGATTTACTAGTAGTAATAGACTTGGATAAGGTGTTATTTAAGCCGTTATTATCTTTAGGTGAGCAAATCGATAAAGATACTTATTCTAAATTAGCTCCCACTTTACAAAAGATGAATAAAAACCCTAAAAGTATTTATATCGACCAATTAATTTTAACAAATGATAAATATAAAAAGGAATTATTAGATTCTAGCTTTCCAAATTTTGTAAGTAATATTAGCAATAAAAATATTCCTATAATAGCCCTAAATGGAGAGTTTACAGGTAATTTTAATAATATACCTAAGTTTGAAATATGGATTGCTGATTATTTAAAAAAGAATTTTAATATCGATTTCTCAAATAGTTTTCCTAAAAATAATTATATTATTTTTAACAATTTAAAAAATTTTTCCAATACTTATCCGGTATTTTATAAGGGCATATTGACTAGCAATAATATATCAGGTGCTGAACTTATGATTAATTTTTTTGTTCAAATGAATTTTATGCCTAAACTACTTATAATGATTAGCGGTAGTGCGGAGCTATTAAGTTCAATGGAAGCACAGTTAGCTAATTATAGCTCTTCTGTTTTATTTATTGGATATTATTATAATAATCAAGATAGTAGGGATAATAATGCAAACTATAGTGTAATTATTAATGACTTAACTAATCAAGTGAATAATATAAAAAGAAATAACCCGCCTTTGAAAACTAATAATGCAAAAAGTAAAAACCCTTATGATCAAAGTAAATAAAATTTTATTCCATTTATTACTTTATTTAATTGTGCCAATTTCAAGCTATGGTGAAATAATGCCTACTTATTCCGTAAATTCTGTAACAATGAAAGATTTGTTACCCAAAATAGACCAAGATAGCCTTGTTTTAATAAATATAGATAATACTATTATAACGCCCAAATCAAAATTTTTTCGCTATAATAATAATCCTTATGTAAATTTTACTAAAAACTTATATAGTCTTGCGGTAAATGATTCATCAGTAAATAATTCTATAGCACAATTAATGCAACAACGCCAAATGATGCTCGTAGAAAAAGGTTGGGTGGATTTTATTAATCAAATGAAAAAGCAAGGTGCAACAGTTTTAGGGCTTCAAGAAATAACTACCCCATGTAATTTGATTGAAAATTATGAAGTATGGTTGTATACCTTACTTTACGGATTAGGTATTAATTTTACTGGTAAAGTCAATGATAAAGATGTATTTAGATTTAATCCAACTGATGCAAATGCACCTATTTTTTATTTAGGAATAATATTTACCGGAAGTACTAATAAAGTAAAGTCACTTATTGAATTTTTAAAAATTATACCAAAAGAACCTAGCAAAATCATAGTATTTGCAAATAATAAACAAGATTTGAAAGATATGAATTCTTTTTTAAGAAATGTTGATATAGAGTATTATGGAATTGAGTATTTGGGATGGCAACAATTACAAGAATCACCCGATCTAGAAGTCGCCAAGTTGCAGCAATCTACTCTTCTAAATACAGGACAGTGGCTAGAGGATGATGTAGCTGCAAAAATGTTAAATAAATAGTATGAATAATAATTTAATAAATACTTTAAAAGATTTAATTATCGATACCGGTAAAATTGCTTTAGATATAAAAAAATCAGGAATATTAATTGATACTAAGTCAGATGGCTCGGTAGTTACCAATGCAGATAAAGAAATCAGTAAAATAATCTATCAAAATCTGCAAGCATTAACTCCAGAAATAGATATAGTATGTGAAGAACAGCCACTGCCAATACTTAACAGTAACACTTTTTGGTTAATTGATCCAATTGATGGAACAAGAAGTTATGTAAACGGCAAAAGTACTTATACTATAAATATAGGTCTAATTAAAAATGGTGTACCGACTATTGGCTTGATATATCAACCTGAGACAGATAAATTATATTATACTGATGAAAAAGGTCAGTTAAAAATCGAGCAGCATTCCAAGGAAATTCCTATCATTCATAAACAAAAAGAGTTAAACGCCGTCATAGGCTTTTATCATTCAAACAAAGCAACTAAAGAATTCTTAAGTAAATATTCCTTTAATAAAGTAGATGCAATAGGTAGTTCAATTAAATTATGTTTAATTGCTGAGGGTAGTGTGGATATTTGCCCTAAATTTGGTCAAACTATGGAATGGGATATAGCAGCAGGTCACGCTTTAATTAAAGCTGGTGGCGGTAATATTTTAGATTTAGATGGCAAAGAAATTACCTATGGTAAAGAAAACTTTGCTAATCCTAATTTCCTTGCATGTAGCAAATATTGGCTGAAGAATGTTGTTCCTGTGTAATGCTTGGAAAATTGATTATCCATCTGATGGTTCAAACCTCCACCTTCAGGTGGAGAAACTTTAGTTTGAAATAGTCATAGTCGCTCTGTATAAAATAAGTAAAGAGGACTTATTTTATAGGATGA
>DYDT01000085.1 GCA_020404485.1 Rickettsia endosymbiont of Diachasma alloeum
AGTGCTCGCTCTAAAATACCCTTGGTTAATTCCTTAATTAATCCATTCTGACTTAGTACTGTTTTTAAATCTACTCCGCCTTCTATCAGCAAATCTATTGCTTCATTTATTTTTTTATTTTTCTCTATTTGCATTTCTGTTACCTATATTTTTAATTACTTCTAATATAGGCTCAACAAAAATTTACACAATCATTGCAAAAGACTCTCTTATATCTTGAATACTCTTCTGACAGTAATAATTTATCAGATATTCAGATATAAAATTTATAGTGTACTGTAAGATCAAATCTTGACTTCTACACATAAATATAGCAAATTTTTAAAATTAAAAGCGTAGGTTATCTCGCTTTGTACTAGATTCCTGCTTTCGCAGGAATGACATCGGAATCACGCAACAAAGCCACCACGGGATGACACTTAGCACTATATCTTGAGATTGCTTTGTCGTCTACGACTCTTCGTAATGATAGGTTGGCTTTAGAAGTCCATACCTCCCATGCCACCCATACCGCCACGCATTGGCATTGGGTTTTCTTTATCTTCAGGCTCATCAACAATTAAAGTTTCTGTAGTAATAATTAATGAAGCAACAGAAGCTGCATCTTGCAAAGCAGTACGTACTACTTTAGCAGGATCAATAATTCCTGCTTTAATCATATCAACATATTGCATATCTTGAGCGTTAAAGCCGAAATTCTTATCTTTATGCTCTAGTAATTTACCAACTACTACACCACCATTTTCGCCAGCATTTTCAACGATTTGTTTTATTGGATCTTTTAAAGCTTCGATTACTAACTCAATACCTGCTTGTTGGTCTTGATTTTCTACTTTCAGATTTTTTAAAGCTTGTGAAGCATGTAGTAACGTTACACTACCACCAGCAACAACGCCTTCCTCAACAGCAGCACGTGTAGCAGCAAGTGCATCTTCAACGCGATCTTTACGCTCTTTTACTTCAACTTCAGTAGCACCGCCAACTTTAAGTACAGCAACACCGCCAGAAAGTTTTGCTAAACGCTCTTGCAATTTTTCTTTATCATAATCAGAAGTAGTTTCAGCGATGTGTGATTTAATTTGTAATACTCTCTCTTCAATATTTTTCTTATCGCCGCTGCCGTCAACGATTACAGTATTTTCTTTAGAGATAGTAACTCTTTTTGCATGACCTAAACTTTTAAGGCTAACATTTTCAAGCTTCATGCCTAAATCTTCTGTTATAAGCTCACCATTAGTTAAAATAGCAATATCTTCCATCATCGCTTTTCTTCTATCACCAAAGCCTGGAGCCTTTACAGCTGCAACCTTTAAACCGCCACGTAATCTATTTACTACTAAGGTTGCAAGAGCTTCGCCTTCAACATCTTCAGCGATAATTAATAAAGGACGTTGTGACTGCACTACTGCTTCAAGGATAGGTAGCATTGGTTGTAGATTTGATAATTTTTTCTCAAATAACAAGATGTAAGGATTTTCAAGTTCAGCAACCATTTTCTCAGGATTTGTTACAAAATATGGTGATAAATAACCTCTATCAAACATCATACCTTTAACTACTTCAACATCGAAGCTGAAATTCTTTGCTTCTTCAACAGTTATTACACCTTCTTTGCCGACTTCTTCCATTGCTTTAGCAATTTTTTCACCGATTTCTTTATCACCATTTGAGGATATAGTACCAACTTGAGCGATCTCTTCTTGGCTATCGATTTTTTTACTAGCTTTTTTAACTTCTTCTAATACTGTATTTACCGCTAAATCCATACCACGTTTTAAATCCATTGGATTATAACCAGCAGCAACAAGCTTGTTACCCTCACGTGCTAGAGCTCTAGCAAGAACAGTTGCGGTAGTTGTTCCGTCACCTGCAACTTCAGCAGCTTTAGTAGCAGCTGACTTTAATAATTGAGCACCAGCGTTTCTAATTTTGTCTTTTAATTCAATAGATTTTGCAACAGTAACACCATCTTTAGTAATTTTTGGTGCTCCAAATGATTGCTCGATAAGTACATTTCTGCCTTTTGGACCTAAAGTAACTTTTACTGCATCAGCTAAAATATCGATCCCCTCTAGCATTTGTTCACGTGCTTTTGAGCCGTGCTTAATAAGTTTTGTTGCCATATTTAAATTCTCCTTAAAACAAATAATTAATTAATAATACCAAATACATCGCTTTCTTTCATTACGATAAGCTCTTCACCATTGACTTTAATTTCAGTACCAGCCCATTTACCGTATAGAACTTTATCACCTACTTTTAACTCTAAAGGATGCACTTCGCCTTTTTCATTACGAACGCCTTTGCCAACTGCTACGACTTCACCTTGCATTGGTTTTTCTTTAGCAGTATCCGGAATAATAATTCCACCTTTAGTTTTTTCTTCATGTTCGATAGGCTTTATTGCAATTCTATCGTATAATGGTTTAAAAGACATTTTAACCTCCAAATTATATAAATATTTTAAATATACATACTATATATATTTTATTTTCATTAGTTCAAGAGGTAAAAATAAAAATTTTTTGGTTATTGGTTTAAAGCTGAAATTTATTTGTCTAATTACTTGAGATTTAATATTGCAAGTAATTTTTAATTAATTATAATACACCTCTCAACCTTTAGTCTCTAATTGGTTGAATTAAGTAAAAACATATAAGCTTTATAATTAAGATAAATAATAATTTTATTTTGAAATCGGGTGAAAGAATGACTAGGATCTTGATTTCTACAGCTTTTCTTCATAATAGCAATTATAAACATTGATTATCCATCTGATGGTTCAAACCTCCACCTTCAGGTGGAGAAACTTTAGTTTGAAATAGTTATAGTCGCTCTGTATAAAATAAGTAAAGAGGACTTATTTTATAGGATGACTATGACAGAATATGAG
>DYDT01000086.1 GCA_020404485.1 Rickettsia endosymbiont of Diachasma alloeum
AATATTTATCAGCAAAAACAAAATCTTTCAATATTTCAATCTGTTCAAGAAATAGTAAAATACATCAAAAGCTTAAAAGAAGATGAAGCCTCAAAATTTACAAGAATAAGTGGTCTAGATAAATTAAGTCCTAAAGGTTGGCATGAAGGAAAAAAGCATAATATAATGGCTAACATTCAAAGAGATTTTATTAAAAATGGAGGCAAAAGAGGCAAAGAATATGCAATTACAGCACTTGCATTATATAATTTAGAAATAGCAATAATTGAAAGTAGCAAGACTGATAGTTACTGGGGTGTAAAAGCAGAATATGTTAGTAAAATAGGAAAAGGAGTAAATGAATTAGGAACAATTCATACTATAATAGGCAAAGAATTAAAAGAAGCAGCTAAAGATATTAGTACAGGCAAATTTATATATAATGGAATAGAATTAGATTTAGAGCTAGTAGAAAAAAAACAAAAAGAAATTGAGAAAGCAAGATCAGATGAAAAACTAAATATCATGAATATTAAATATAACCATGATAAATTCAACACCATTGAAATTTTCCCAATAAAAAAGTATAGAAATAGAACTCAACAACAAATTCAATATTATAATACAAATTCCACTTCTTTAGCACCTTCTTTAACACCAAATTATACTCCTAAAAATAAAGTACATATACGATAACAATAGTCAAAAATTATTATATCAGATTATTTTAAACTTTGAGTATAAAGCAATAGATTTAAACTCTTGCTATTTCTATTAGCTGATTTGTAAAAAAATAGTTAAATATTTTTATAGTAAAAATATCGCACCACAAAAAGAAATTTTTATATTTTGATAAAATAGATTTGAAAACTATAAACTATTAGTAGTTATATTTTAATATGGTTAAATTTATTTAGGATATTTATTATGGGTATAATACAAGATATAACAAACATATTTAAAACAAAACCTAAAAAGGAACAAGATAAAGCAGCTGTAGATAGACGCGAAAAACAAGATGCTTTACATAAGGCTTTTAGTGATATTCGAGAACAGAGATTACATGGTATAATTTCTATACTTAAGGAATTATCAACAGATGAAGAGGTAAAAGCTAATTTAAAGCAGACTAGACACCATAAAGAATTTGAAGAAAAAGTCGCTGATATTATTAAAATTTATAATGGTGAATCAACACAAGATCATCATATAAAAGGACAAAAAGGATTGATAACCGTACCAATGGTAGAAGCAAAGCTAAAAGAACTAGATAAATGGTGTGAAGAACCTATGAAAACAGATAAAACTCTTATTTGGAAAAATATTGGTAATGTTATAAAGCACAGTTTAAAAGCTATCAAAAATATAGGCAATAAAGAATATACTGACGAAATTGACAAAGTGCATTACTATATGAAAGCAGTAAAAAATGCTAAACAAAATACCAAAGAAGCTAAAGAAGAAATACGAGGTGCTACCAAACCTTTAACAGCTAAATCTACAACAAAAAAACTTCTAGAAAGTAAGCTCCAACCTAAAAAAACTAAGTCTAAAAGCAACTAAATAAAGAGTTTAATAAAAACTTTTTGGGTCGATATCTATTTTTATATGACAAAAGGATGGAATTTTAATCAGTTCTAACCAAAATTTTAAATATTTTTGCAGATTAAATTTTTTATCAGCAATAATAAGTATTCGAAAACGATATTTACCAGCAAGTTTTGACATTAACGAGCTTGCTGGTCCCCAAATTTTCACCTGTGCTTCTGGAGCAATTCGTACCATATTCTTAGCAATTTCTAAAATCTTATGCTCATTTGTACCGGATAAAATTACTGATGCCATTTTTGAGAATGGCGGCATATCGGCAGCTTTTCGTACTTCTAACTCATTGACAAAGAAGTTATCTTCCCGCTCATCTTTAATATAGCTAAAAATAATATTATCAGGATAATAGCTTTGTAAATATACTACACCTTTAGAGTTTCCACGCCCTGCTCTACCTCCTACTTGATGAAGCAACTGAAAAGCCCTCTCACTTGATCTAAGATCAGCATGATTACTTCCAAGATCGGCATCGACTACCCCAACTAAAGTAAGATTTGGGAAATGATAACCTTTTGTTATCATTTGTGTTCCTATTAATATATCAATTGCTAGGTTTTCCATTTGATGTAGAAGATGGGCTATCTTTTCTGGATTTTTAACATGATCCTTACTTATCACAGCAATTTTACTATTTGGAAAAAGCGTTTTTGCCTCTTCCTCTATCCGTTCTATTCCAGGACCACAAATAGCTAACGATTCATCTTCTAAGCATTCAGGACAAGAATCAAAAATCTTACTTTGATAACCACAGTGATGACATTCAAGCTTTTTAGAAGCCTTATGCACTACCATCCAACTAGAACAATATTTACAAGTAAATCTATGACCGCAAGATTTACATAGCATTAAAGGGGCATAGCCTCTTCTATTAAGGAATAAAAGCGTTTGCTCTTTGTTTTCTAGATTCTTTTTGATGGCTTTTATTAAAATATTAGACAAGTAACAATTTTTAGGTAGCTCCTCTTTTGTCATGTCAATCATTTCAATATTCGGTAAAACAGCGTTTTTATATCTACTACTTAAATTAATTAAACTATATTTTCCTATATTTGCGTTATACATTGTCTCAATAGAGGGCGTTGCCGAGCATAAAACTATTTGTGCTTTATCAAACGTACTTCTAACTATAGCAATATCTCTTGCATTATATAACACACCATCATCTTGTTTATAAGAGTCGTCATGCTCTTCATCAATAACTATTAACCCAAGGTTTTTAAAAGGCAAAAATAAGCTGCTGCGAGCTCCAATGACTATTTTAACCTTATTATCTAATATACCTCTTAAAATCATTTTCTTGTGAGCTTTTGTAATACTAGAATTCCATATTATAGGATCAAACCCAAAACGCTCCTTAAAACGATTAGTAATTTGCGTGCTTAGTGCTATTTCTGGAAGCATCACAAGTGCTTGCTTACCTTTCGCTAAATATTCTGCTATGAGATGAAA
>DYDT01000087.1 GCA_020404485.1 Rickettsia endosymbiont of Diachasma alloeum
CAATTGAACATTGCTGGGCTAATTTAAAAAATTACTTAAGAAAAATCATTAAGCAGTTTAAGGATCTCAGATGTGCTATAACTACAGCTATATCTAAAACCTTTCCGTGTTAGCTATACAGACAAATAAAACATAAAACCTCTTAGGGTTTTGAATAAAACTATATGAATAAACAGGATGGTAACGAATATATCCGGCATCATAGAGCGTATTACTTATCATAACCCTGATAATGGATTTTGTGTATTACGTATCAAAGTAAAAGGTCATAGAGATTTAATCACCGTTACAGGGAATATACCATCTGTACTCGTAGGGGAATATATAAAATGCAACGGTATTTGGTATAACGATAGAAATCATGGTAGACAATTTAAGGCACATTTCATCAAAGCTTTACCACCTGATACATTAGAAGGTATAGAAAAATATCTTGGCTCTGGCTTAATTAAAGGCATAGGACCATATTTTGCTAAGAAATTAATATTAGCATTTAAAAAGAGAGTGTTTGAAGTCATTGAATATGAGTCTCATCTTTTATCTACTGTAGAAGGGATAGGTAAGGTAAGAGCTAATCGCATTTGTAATAACTGGCAAGCACAAAAAGTTATTCGTGAAATCATGGTCTTTCTACAATCGCATGGGGTTGGTACCACTAGGGCCACTAGAATCTACAAAACATATGGTGATAAAGCAATTGAAATTGTATCAAATAATCCTTATCAATTAGCTAAAGATATTAGAGGCATTGGATTTATTTCAGCAGATACAATAGCTCGTAATTTAGGTATCGATAAGAATTCTTTAATCAGAGCCAAAGCAGGGTTAACGCATACATTACTTGAAGCAACGTCAGATGGTCATTGCGGCTTACCTAAAAAGATACTGCTACAAAATATTCAGAAATTACTTGAGATAGAACAAGAAATAGTTGAGCAGGCTATAATAGAAGAAGTAGAATCCAATGTATTAATAATCGATACTATTAATGATGTAGAATCCATTTTCTTAACTAGTTATTACATATATGAGAAAAATATTGCTAAAATACTATTTAATTTAACAAAAACTGCTGTTACCTGGGGCAAAATAGAGACCGTTTCCGTTTTGCCATCAATAGAACAAGAGCTAGGTATCATACTTGCAACAAGCCAAAAAGATGCTATAGAGCAGGCATTGCAACATAAGGTAATGGTTATTACGGGTGGACCAGGAACAGGAAAAACCACATTAGTAAATTCATTACTGAAAACACTTACAACGAAGAAATTAAATATTAAACTATGTGCTCCAACAGGTAGAGCAGCTAAACGCCTAAGTGAAAGCACAGGGCTCGAGGCAACCACTATACACAGATTACTTGAAATCGATCCTGCTCATGGAGGGTTTAAGCGTAATGAGGATTCACCGTTATTATGTGATTATTTGGTCATAGATGAAGCTTCAATGGTAGATATATCATTATTTCATGCGTTATTAAAAGCTTTGCCGTACACTTCAGCATTGCTAATAGTTGGTGACGTAGATCAACTACCTTCTGTAGGTGCCGGGCAGGTACTTAAGGATATTATTAATTCTAATGTTATACCGACCGTCAAGCTAACTGAAATATTTAGGCAAGCTGCAACAAGCAATATTATTATTAATGCTCATCGAGTGAACCATGGCATCTTACCTGATCTCGTACCAACAAAAAAAGAATCAGATTTTTATTTTATAGAAGCAGAACACGGCGAAGATATCATTAATAAAATAATTATGATGATAAGGGATCGTATACCAAATAAATTTAATCTTAACCCTATAAATGATATTCAATTATTATGCCCTATGCAAAGAGGAGGCGTTGGTGCTAGATCATTAAATATTGAATTACAGAAAATACTTAATCCAAACTATAGCAGTGGCATCACTAAATTTGGTCAGGTTTTTGCTATTGGAGATAAAGTGATGCAAACAGAAAATAATTACGATACGGAAGTCTATAATGGCGATATAGGAGTTATTAATAATATTAATGAGCAGGATCAAGAAATCACAATAAACTTTTATAACCGTGATGTTGTTTATGATTATAGTGATCTTGATCAAATTACTTTAGCCTATGCGACTACTATACATAAATCTCAAGGTTCAGAATATCCAGCAGTAATAATTCCGCTAACCATGCAAAGTTATATGATGCTTAAACGTAATTTAATTTACACTGCCATAACCCGCGGCAAAAATCTAGTTATAATAATTGGACAAAAGAAAGCACTAGCTATAGCTGTTAAGGACAATAAAACTTCTTTGCGTTATTCAAAACTGAAGGAATGGTTAATTGGTTAGATGGCATGAAATATATTAGTACGGAAAACAATGTTTTCCGTACTATAGTCTCTACTTACTTTTTTACATCTCAAAAATAGAATAATTCTATACGATAATCACTGTGATCTGTCAACACTTTTCCGGACAGTTGTTCATGCACATTGTTGTATTTCTTCATATTTTACTGGTGATAGATAGTCATTAGAAGAATGCATTCTGATACGGTTGTAAAATACCTC
>DYDT01000088.1 GCA_020404485.1 Rickettsia endosymbiont of Diachasma alloeum
CTTAGAAAAATTCGGCGAAAAATCTATCATAGTAACCGAAATTCCCAATCGTAATAACTTCGTATAGCATACATTATACGAAGTTATACGATAACAAAGTTATCTATTTTCTACCAAATAGACGTTCGATATCTTTAAGCTTAAGTTCAATATAGGTAGGTCTGCCATGATTGCACTGTCCTGAAAATGGAGTATCTTCCATTTGACGAAGTAGTGCGTTCATTTCATCTCCTGATAATTTTCGTCCTGCTCGGATAGAGTAGTGACAAGCATAGGTCTCGGTAACATGCTCAATTAACTCGGTTAGGGCTATATTTTCACCGCATTCCGCTAGATGGTCAGCCAAATCTTGAATTAGTTTTTGTACGTTTATATCACCAAGAATATTGGGAATTTCGGTTACTATGATAGATTTTTCGCCGAATTTTTCTAAGCTTAATCCTAGTTTAGATAATTTATCCTTATTCTCATATAAAATATCGGCTCTCTTTTCGTCCGGTAACTCGACTATTTCAGGAATAAGTAAACGCTGCTTTATTAACTCTTCATTCTTAATATAATTCTTGATTTTTTCATAGCCAAGACGTTCATGTGCCGCATGTTGATCAGTAACCACTATACTATCTTCTGTTTGAGAAATAATATAAGTAGTATGAAGTTGTGCTTTTGCCGCCCCAAGCCTATATTGTGAAGGTTTTTGTTGCTCGTTTTGTATACGCTTTTCTACTTCTTGTTCAATTTTAGCGTGAGGCAGTGTATCAATTAATTTTTGACAGCTATTATTTGGTGTATATTTAGGTATAGCATGCGATACAGCCGGTCTATATTCGCTAGATTTACTATTCACGTTTAAGGGTTTGCTGCTTACAGATGGCTCTTTATTAACAAATGGGTTTTTAAATAATTCAATAGCACTAGCTGCAATAGTAGTTGATGCTATATGGCTTTTATTCGACAAGGCGTTTTTGATGGAATCTATAAGTAAATTCCGTACATAATTTGGATCATGAAACCTAACTTCAGCTTTTGCGGGATGGACATTTACGTCAACAAGTTGTGGATCGATTTGTAAGAAGATAGCACATAGCGGGTAGCGATCACGCGGCATATAATCTTGATATGCTACCCTTAGAGCTACTTGCAGCAATTTATCTTTTACCGGTCTGTTATTGATGAATAAAAATTGATCTTCGCTAGATGCTCTGTTATATGTCGGGATACTCGTATAGCCGTAAATAGAGAAATCAGGGGATTTAAAATCTATATAAGAGGCATTTTTTATAAAATCTTCCCCTATTACGTCAATTATTCTTTGTTTCAAGTTATTTTCGGCATCCTTATTCTGTCCTTTAAGCTTTAGTAAAGTTTTACCATCATGCGTTAGGCTAAAAGAGATTTCAGGATGTGCAAGTGCCATTTTTTTAACTATATCTACAGTAGCTGCAAGCTCGGTTTTATCAGTCCTTAAGAATTTTAGGCGTGCGGGGGTGGCAAAAAATAAATCTCTTATCTCAATTTTAGTACCTTCATTATGAATAGAAGCTGTAATTTGTTTTTCGTCACCGCCAATTAATTTAATTTGGAAAGCTTTTTGATCATCACGTTTTTTAGAAGTAATCAGCATTTTGCTAATAGCGGCGATAGAGGGTAATGCTTCGCCCCTAAAACCAAAAGTATGGATATTTAAGAAGTCACTTTCATCAAGCTTAGAAGTCGTATGACGCTCAACGGCAATCTCTAACTCCTTATCCGTCATACCGACGCCGTCATCGGAAATAATGATTAGATTTTTACCAGCACGTTCTAAGATAATATCTATTTTAGTGCTACCTGCATCAACGGCATTTTCAACCAATTCCTTTACAACCGATGCAGGACGCTCTATAACCTCACCGGCTGCAATGCGGTTGATAGTACTGTCTGAAAGAAGCTTTATAGTCATTTTGGTTCTATTAATCTAATTTTCTTACTACAATAAGGGCAGCTAATTTCCTTTTTTTCTTTATCAATTTCTAAATAAACTCTTGGATGATCATAAGGCGGTTCTTTGCCACAACAAGATACAGATGCATCAACGCTATTAACAATTTCCATAGATTTACACATTATTCCTTTAAATAATATCTAACATAAGTTACTTTTAAAGTAAAGTATACTCGTTTAATTTGAAAAATTGGCGGCGTTGTCCTACAAGTACGCAGGTAACTCACGTACTTAATTTGTACGCTCCGTTCCTCGTATTGTGGACGCCTTGCTCTTTTCCAAATTAATACTATCGTCTACCCAACTCTTCTCTTACTTAGGATTATATATTTATTTAAAGAGGTAAAAATGAAAGATAAAGTAGTAGTTATAACCGGTTCAACAAGTGGTATTGGGTTTGAAATAGCCAAGCATTTTGCAAAACTTGGTACTAAATTAGTTATTAATGGTTTTGCAAAAGATGATGAAGTGAAAAAAATTTCTACGGAATTAAAAAATCTTGGTGCAGCTGAAATATTTTATCAAGGAGTAAATCTTGAAAAGCCGAGCGAAATAAAATCTATGTTTGAGAATATAGTAAAAGAATTCGGAAAAATAGATATATTGGTATAATGGACTGAAAAGATTGGACAAAAAAAGAGTCGGAATATCTTGGTAAAAAGTTAGAATGAAGAAAATAACTTAAGCGTAATAACTTCGTATAGCATACATTATACGAAGTTATACGATGGATATGGCAATAGA
>DYDT01000089.1 GCA_020404485.1 Rickettsia endosymbiont of Diachasma alloeum
GATAAAAAGGTTAGAGATAAAGGGTTTCAAGGTGCGTAATAACTTCGTATAGCATACATTATACGAAGTTATACGACTTCATCGTTGAGATTTATCACATGATTAACATTATGGATTTTACTATCAAGAAAAATGTGATCAAAATTCTGATCTAATAGTGCTTGTATCTCTTGTCTATTCTGGATTACAATGAATTTATTAGAATGAGCAAAACTAGTTATTTCCATAATGATTTGGGGTATGTGCTTTCCTAAGAAATCGATTATACATACTGCTCTCTATACAGCAGACATTAAAGGGATGGGGCGTTGAAGATGTTGATATTCATATAGAGAGGGATTTGGTTCAATACCAGAAGCTTTTGATTCACCATTAATAGGTGTTTGTCCGTTTCATTAAAACATATAGTTCTTTTTATTGTCAAATAAATATTGCCAATATATATTTACTAGTGTATCCTGCCCTTATAAGGAAAACAAATATAAAAATAAATGAAGGTGGGTTATCCCACCTTTTTTGTTACAAAGTTACAAATGCAAACTATTGAACAACAAATAACAGATCTGATAGAAGAAACCTTAAGAGATATGGGGTTTGAGTTAGTGCTTGTGCGTGTTAAAGGTCTAAGCTCTAAAGTAGTTGAGATACTAATAGACAAGCTTGATGATCAAAAAGTAACAGTAGAAGATTGCACTAAAGCAAGCAATACTATTTCGGCTATTTTAGATGTTGAAGATTTGATAGAAGAGGCATATTATTTAGAAGTTTCGTCAAGTGGTGTTGAACGTCCATTGGTAAAATTTGAAAATTATAAAAGATTTGCAGGACGAGAAATTAAAATTAAGCTTAAAGAATTATTAAATGGTAGAAGCCGTTATCAAGGTACGATAATTGAGGCTAAAGACGATAAAGTATATTTAAAATGGGAAAACCAAGAAGTAATAATTAATTACGATTTAATTAAAAGTGCTAACCTAGTTTTAACGGAAGAAATGTTTAAAAAATTATTAGGTTCTGAGAATAAAAATAATACAAGGTAATATATATGTCTAATATAGGTAACATAGAAATTTTACAAATTATAGATTCTGTAGCTCGTGAGAAAGGGATATCAAAAGAAATTTTGATATCAACTGTAGAACAAGCAGTGCAAGTAGCAGGGCGAAAAAAATACGGCAATGAATATAATATCAAAGCACAAATAAATAGAAAGACAGGTGAAATAAATCTTTTAAGAGTGCTTAAAGTAGTAGAAAATGTAGAAGATTATTTAACACAAATTTCACTTACCGAAGCTTTGCAAAAAGATCCTGAAGCTAAAATTGATGGTGAAATATATGAATATTTGCCTTCAATTGATCATGCAAGAGTAGCAGCTCAAGCCGCAAAGCAAGTCATAACACAACGCGTTATAGAAGCAGAGCGTGAAAAACAATATCATGATTTCAAAGATAGAAAAGGTGAAGTTATAAATGGTGTTGTCAAAAGAATAGAATATGGTGATATAATAGTTGATCTTAATCGTGCTGAGGCAATAATAAAGAGAGAACAACAGATTAAAGGTGAAAATTTTAAAGTTGGTGATCGTGTTAAAGCATATGTACAAGATGTAAGGCACGAAACAAAAGGTCCACAAATATTTTTGTCTAGGGCAGATGATAGGATGCTTGCTAAACTATTTGAGTTAGAAGTAACAGAAATTTATGAGGGAATGATCGAAATAAAAGCAGTAGCACGCGATGCTGGTTCAAAAGCCAAAATAGCTGTATTTGCTTCAGATAGTAGTATAGACCCGATAGGTTCATGTGTTGGTATTAGAGGCAATAGAGTAAAAGCTATAACAAATGAGCTAAATGGAGAAAAAATTGATATAATATTGTGGAATAGGGATGTTGCACAGTTTATAATTAATGCTCTTGCACCTGCTGAAATTTTAAAAATTCTTATTGATGAAGATAAAAGAAAAGTAGAGGTAGTAGTTTCGCAGGAGAATCAAAGCCTTGCAATAGGCAGAAGAGGGCAAAATGTGAGACTTGCTGCTAAGCTCACAGGATGGAACATCGATATAATGACTGAAGAGCAAGAATCAAAACGAAGAAATGAAGAGTTCGTAACTTCTACAGAATTATTTATGGAAGCTTTAGACGTTGAAGAAGTAATCGGGCAGCTTTTATCAGTTAGTGGATTTAATACAGTAGAGCAAATTGCAAATAGCGATATTAATGCTTTAATGAATATTGAAGGTTTTGAAGAAGAACTAGCTGTAGAGATTAGAAATAGAGCTATTAATTATGTTAATCTCAAAAATGAAAAGATTGTTAAAGAACTTGAAGAGCTTGGAGTTGAACAGGAATTAATAGATATATTAGAAATACAACCTGAATTAATATTAAAATTTGCTGAATATGGTATTAAGACTATAGAAGATTTAGGTGAAATGAGCGTAAATGAATTTAAAAATCTAGCTCCAAATTCTAATATAACAGATGAAAATATTAAATTATTAATTAAGACTGCTAAACAACATAGCGAGCTAAAAGAAGAATAGTGTCATCCCGTGGCGGCATTGCCTGTGTGGATCATTTTTCCCTGTCACCCCGTGGCTTGGTACCTGTGGAGTCCAACTAAACAATATTATTAGTATTTTTTATTGTTTTTCTGGATGCCGTGGGCAAGCCACGGTATGACATCGAGAGTGCTTTTCGATCCATGCAACAAAGCCTCCACAAGGTGACACCGGTACTAAACACAAAGGTTTAAATATGACGGATAACCAAGAAAACAAACCCAAAAAGTTGACACTTAGCAATACGAAATTGTCGCTTAACAAGTCTTTTGACTCTCTTGCGAGTACTCAAAATTTTGTCAATGCTAAGTCGAAAACATTAGTAGAGGTTAGAAAAAGCTCTAGTGGTTCTACTACTACCCTTTCATTAAATAAAGAGAAAGGTAGTTTAGAAACTGGTTCAAGTAGTGGTAGTGAAGAATTTAACAGACGCTTATCTATTCTAAAAAAAGCTGCAGAACAATCAAAATTAAATGACAATTCACAAATAAGTACTTTAAGTAAACTTGCAAGTATTAATCAATCTATTGCTTCACAAGAAGATCCTGTAGAAGTTGAGCAAGAAGAAAGCAGCGATACTAACAAAGTTAAAGAAGAGCCAAAAATAGAAGAAGTAAAAGATACTGAGGAGTCTGCACTTCAAACTCCTAAAAAGAAAGAGGATATTTTTGTAAAATCTCCGTTAGTAGGAACTAGAACACGTTATGGTATAGAATCAGAAAAAACTGTAGATAAAGTAACCGAAAATAAGGTGATTGCACCAAAGCCTAAAGTTGAAGAATCAAGAAAGTTTAAAAAGACTGACCTCTTCAATATGGTTGGTGACGATGAAAACGACAATAGAAATAGAACTAGAACTAGAAGTCTTGCTTCTATAAAAAGAGCAAGAGAAAAAGAAAAGCGTAAATCATTAGTACAAGCCCCTGAAAAAGTATATAGAGAAATAACGCTACCTGAAGTTATTGGGGTTGGTGATTTTGCAAACGCAATGTCTGAGCGTGTAGCTGATGTTATTAAAGAGTTAATGAAACTTGGCATTCTTGCTAATGCTAGCCAAACAATTGATGCTGATACTGCAGAATTAGTAGCTACACATTTAGGTCACACTGTCAAAAGAGTTCAAGAATCGGATGTTGAAAATATCTTAATTACCAATGATAAAGAAGAAGATTTAAGATCACGTGCACCAGTTGTTACAGTTATGGGGCATGTTGATCACGGAAAAACTTCTCTACTTGATGCTTTGAAATCTACAGATGTAGCATCCGGTGAGACAGGGGGAATTACCCAGCATATTGGGGCTTATAGAGTAACGCTTGCTGATGGTAGAGCTATTACATTTATTGATACTCCTGGTCATGAAGCGTTCTCAGAAATGCGTTCAAGAGGGGCGGGTGTCACTGATATAGTTATCATAGTAGTTGCCGCAGATGATGGAATTAAGCCGCAAACTGTTGAAGCGATTAACCATGCAAAAGCAGCAAATGTTCCGATAATAGTTGCCATTAATAAGATTGATAAGCCTGATATTGATATTGAGCGTGTAAAAAACGAACTCTATATGTATGAAATTATCGGCGAGGAAGCTGGGGGTGATGTTATGGTTATTCCAATCTCGGCACTTAAAAAAATTAATCTAGACAAGCTTGAAGAAGCAATTTTATTGATTGCAGAAATGCAAAATTTAAAAGCTAGCCCGTTCGGATCAGCTAGTGGTGTCGTAATCGAATCAAAAATTGAAAAAGGAAGAGGTGCGTTAACAATCATACTAGTTCAGCGTGGTACCTTAAAAAGTGGTGATATTATAATAGCTGGAACTGCGTATGGTAAAGTCAAAAAAATGACTAACGATAAAGGAGTAGAGGTTTTAGAGGCTACCCCATCCGTTCCGATAGAAATTCAGGGCTTGAGTCATGTTCCTCATGCCGGTGATACGTTTAACGTAGTACAAACTGAAAAGCAAGCGAAAGACATAGCAGAATATAGAGAGCGAGTTGCTAAAGAAAAGAAAATATCTATAGCACCACGTTCAAGTTTAGAAGATTTATTCTTAAAAGCTTCTGGCAGTAGTAAAATTAAAGAGTTACCTTTAATTATTAAAGGTGATGTTCACGGGTCAGTTGAAGCTATTGCGGGTAGTTTATTAAAGTTACCAAATGATGAAGTTAAGCTCCGCATTCTTCACAGTGGTGTAGGTCCTATAACAGAATCAGATGTATCACTTGCTCATGCCTCTTCAGCTATTATTGTTGGTTTTAATGTTAGAGCAGGTGCAAATGCAAAAACTGCTTCAGAGAAAGAAAAAGTTGACATTAGATATTATAGCATAATATACGATCTATTAGATGACGTGAAAGCAATTATGAGCGGAATGCTTGATCCAATTATCAGAGAACAATATATTGGATCAGTAGAAATTAGGCAGATATTTAACATTACTCAAATTGGTAAAATTGCTGGTTCTTATGTTACTAGAGGTATTATTAAGAAAGGAGCAGGGGTACGCTTATTACGTGATAATATAGTAATTCATGAGGGCAAGCTGAAAACTTTAAAACGCTTTAAAGAAGAAGTTAAAGAAGTTAGAGAAGGCTATGAGTGTGGTATCGCATTTGAGAATTACGAAGATATTAGAGAAGGTGATACAGTCGAGGTATTTGAGCTTATTCAAGAGAAAAAACAGTTATAGCTTAGTTTTCGTCATTGCGAGAAGAAACTGTAAGTTTCGATGAAGCAATCTAGTAAAATGCATAGCATTTTTTATTATTTTCTTAGGTTGCAGCTTTGCGTCATTCCTCGCAATGACGACTCTTGAGTCACTTAACAACAAGGTCATGTAAGATGACATATAATATATGACTATGGAACTTACCGGAAATGAGTTAATTAAGTCCAAGCTTATAGATATTCCTGAGCGTTCAGGAGTTTATCGTATGTTTGACGTTAATAAGCAGATTATCTATGTTGGTAAAGCCAAGAATCTTAAAAAACGTCTTACTAATTACATTAAAACAGATTTAGATACTAAAACGCTTCGGATGGTTGCAAATACTTGCTTTTTAGAGTATAGCATTACTAATTCTGAAGTCGAAGCACTGCTTTTAGAAGCTCAGCTAATCAAAAAATTTCAGCCAAAATTTAATATTCTTCTTAAAGACGATAAATCTTTCCCTTTCATCAAATTACGTTTAGATCATGATTTTCCTCAACTACTAAAGTATCGTGGCAGAGCTTTAGAGGATGGAAAGTTTTTTGGTCCGTTTGCTTCAGCAAGCCAAGTTAATACTACCTTGTCAGAACTACAAAAAATCTTTAAATTGCGTTCTTGTACAGATAATTACTTCAATTCACGTGCTCGTCCTTGCCTGCAATATGAAATCAAGCGTTGTTATGCTCCATGCGTTGGTAAGATCAATAAAAAAGATTATGCGGAGCTAGTAGGGCAGGTGAAAGATTTTTTACAAGGACGCAGTAAAGAACTTCAAAAAAATCTATCGAAGAAAATGGAAGAATTAAGCGAACAGATGCGTTTTGAAGAAGCGGCAGAAATCAGAGATCGTATTAAGGCATTAAGTTACGTGCAGCTTAAAGCCGGTATTACCGATATCGTTAAAGATGTAGATATAATTGCTATTGTAGAAAAGAATGGACATTATTGTGTAGAAGTATTTTTATATCGAATAGGGCAAGCTTGTGGTAATATTCCGTATTTTCCTACTTCTACAGAAAATAGTACTAAAGAAGAAGTATTAAAGCATTTTTTATTACAATTTTACCAAAAACAACAAGTACCTCCAGAAATTATTATTAATCATGAAATTGATGACAAAGAGAATATCATAGAAGCGATTAGGAACATTAATAACTTTGCTAAGCTTAGCATTACAATTCCTGCTAGCGGTGGTAAGCTTAAGCTAGTTCAAAATGCTGAAGAAAATGCCTTATTTTCGCTTGAGCAATATTTGAAAAAATTTGCGACAAATCAAGAAATTATGTTTGAGGTTAAAGAGTTATTTAACCTTGCTGAAATTCCTGAACGAATTGAAGTTTATGATAATAGTCATATTCAAGGCAAGTTTGCCGTCGGGGTTATGATAGTTGCTGGTAAATCTGGCTTTGATAAAAAAGAATATCGGGTTTTTAATGTAAGTGTAAGTCATTCCAGCAACGTCGGGAATCCAGAAAAATTAAGCTTGGATCCCCGCTTTTGCGGGGATGGCATAAGAAGTAGGGATGACATGAGAAGCTGGGCTAACATAAGAAATGATGCTGTAGGTGATGATTATGAAATGCTACGTCAAGTTCTTACCAGAAGGCTTACACGATTAAAACAAGAACCACATAGGTTGCCAAGTTTAATGATTATAGATGGCGGTAAGGGGCATTTAGGTATTGTTAAAGAAGTGATGAATAAGCTTCAAATGGATATTCCGTTTGTTTGTATGTCAAAAGGACCTGATAGAAACGCTGGTCTTGAGCAGTTTCATATGGCAGGTAGAGAAGTATTTACCCTGAACAAAAATTTACCGCTCATGAAATACTTACAAATTCTGCGTGATGAAGCTCATAATTTTGCAATAAAGAATCATAGACTTAGTAGGTCACGTGCTATAAAAGTCTCAAGCCTTGATGAAATAGAGGGAATAAGGGATACACGTAAAAAAGCATTACTACATTATTTCGGTTCATATAAAGCGGTATCAGATGCGAATGCAGATGAACTTTCTAAAGTAAAAGGCATTAGTAAATCACTTGCGAAAATGATCTTTAATGCCTTGCATTTGCATAAAAGCTAAATTATTAAGCTTTGTCTGTAGGATTATTAGTAGTAGTGTTATTAGACTCACCTAACAATTTTTTTGCCCAAGCTTGTGCATCATCATTATTAACGCTAATTTAGGATAAGGGATAGATAAAAAGGTTAGAGATAAAGGGTTTCAAGGTGAAGTATGTTGAGTTATGATAGATTTTTTAATAAAAGATCAGTAACTCAACATAAAACAATGTATCATAACTGTATATTATCTAATAGATAATTTTTGTAAAATATATGAAGAATGGACAAGATATAATCTATTGTCGACAAATCAGCAACGGTATAGAATAGGGAAATTAAGTCTTGCAGAATTGATTA
>DYDT01000090.1 GCA_020404485.1 Rickettsia endosymbiont of Diachasma alloeum
AAACCTTTAATATGGCAAAAAAATACAAATTAACATGGCTAAATTAATAGCAAAATAGTGTGAAAGTTAAAATTAAATAATAATGCATAATAATTAATATTTTGCAGCGGAAGGTGAGCTGTAATATAGCTTTGTCGCTAATTTGCGTAGCAAGCACTACTTTGCCTTTTGTTAGCCATTGTTTACTGCTAGGACCAGTTACCTTTTCTTCTTTATGTTGTAATAATAGTTCGTTTAATTCTTTTACATGCCTTTCGTGATCTTCTTTAAACCTTTGTAATTGTGTTTTATAATTCTCATCGGTAATTCTATTAATGGCGGCTTCATATGCTTCTATAGCATCATAGTCAAGTTCAACTAATTCCTTTATTGCATCTACAAAATTATTTTGGATTCCTACTAAAGTTGTCATTTTATCCTCTTTAATTATTTTATTGCAACTATAAGGTTACGCCTTAATATTTTTCAAGTCAAGATTAAAAAACAACACTTAAGCGAAATTATTATTATTAAATAAAAAATATTTTTTATTTAATAATAACGATTTATAATTATTTATTTTTATAAATTTTTAGATATCAACTCCTTAACAATTCATTAATACTAACTTTAGCTCTCGTATTTTTATCAACCTGTTTTACGATTATAGCACAATAAAGCCCTGGTTTACCTGCTTCTTTATTAGGTAACACCCCTGGCACTACTACAGAGTAAGCTGGTATTCTGCCATAAATAATCTCGCCGCTATCTCTGTAAACTATTTTTGTAGAAGCTCCAATAAAGACGCCCATGCTAATTACTGCTCCTTCTTCTACTATAATCCCTTCAGCGATTTCTGATCTTGCTCCAATAAAACATTTATCTTCGATAATAACAGGTTTTGCTTGCAAAGGTTCTAATACTCCGCCGATTCCAGTCCCGCCTGAAATATGGCAATTTTTACCGATTTGAGCACATGAACCAATAGTAGCCCATGTATCAATCATTGTTCCCTCATCTATATAAGCACCAATATTAATAAAAGACGGCATAATGACGACATTTTTAGCAATATATGTGCCGGTTCTAACAAATGATCCTGGGACTTTGCGTATGCCAGCCTCTTTAAATTGGTGAGGCTCGGCATCGAAAGCAAATTTAGGAGCAACTTTATCATACCAACTATTATAATTATTATTATAAAGCTGTGATTCGGTCGTCATAAAATATAAAAGGATTGCTTTTTTGACCCACTCATTAACTTGCCAGTCATTATCAGTTTTTTGACAAACACGAATAGTACCTTTATTTAGGCTTTCTATGACATCGTGCAATATTTTTTTTAATGCTGAAAGTTTTGCGGAATTTTGTAATAGCTTGTCCTTTATTTGCCAAGCTTCTTCAATTTCTTTGATGTGTGGGAACATAATTTTTAACTGTTATATTGCTAAAAATCATAAATAACTTTATCATGAAGTCAAATATAAAAAAACTTACTATGTATATTAGTTGTCTCAATTGTCAAACAAAATTTATTGTCTCAAATAATCAAATAGGTGTTAACGGACGACGAGTTAAATGCTCTAAATGTAGGCATATCTGGTATCAAAAATTAGATTATAATACCAGTAAATTAAGTGATTTTGATGAAGATAAATTTGAAGCCGTAAAAACACCTGTTAAAAATGGATATGATAATCAATTTTCTGCAAACGTACCAGTGATCTTACCATATACTCCACCTAAGCAAAAATATAATGTCTTTCCATTATTATGGACTAGCTGTATAATTTTTTGTTTAGCTGTATTACTGCTAGATAGTTTTAAATTCTTAAGCAAATATGATCAGCTAAAAATAGAGGAAATTAAATTAGGAAGTTCGCATCGTGAAGGGGTGGTTAAAATGTTTTACAAATTGTCTAATAACTCTGATTATTTAATATCTAACCCAAGAATTAAAGTTAAAGCAATTGATAGTAACAATAAAGCTCTAGATGAATATATATCTGTTACAAAGCTCAAAGCAAAAATCCTTCCAAAACAAGATGCGTATGTAGAAATGGAAATCAAAGGTCTTCCTGTTACTGCAAAATATATTGATGTTACTGTGGGAAATAGGTTTGGATTGTTACTGGAATAATAGGATAAATCTAGCTTCAATAGACCCCTTGCAAAATTGCTTCTAAAGGTAATTTGTGTGTTGAGCCTAGACTTGAATCCTCACCTACTTGTATGTACGTTGAGGTTCGCAGTGAAGTGTTTCCTACAAATTTTTCTTTATTAGCTACGTTATGGAAGGGGTCTAATATTTCAAAATTAATAAATTTATTAATTTTCTATTTACATATAGTTTTATAAGTATATTTATTATAGGATAGATTAATTATATGGAATAGAAATGTTACGATATCAGTTTTCATTACTAGTAGAAGCAATAAGAGAAGGTGATATTAAAGGGATAAGAAAATATTTTGAAATACCTTTAGGAGATTATAATGTAAGTGGTGTTGTAAATAGTAAAACTTTAACAGATAATACTCCTTTAATACTTGCAACAGATGAAGAAGATTTTGAAGTAGTAAAATTTTTATTGGATAATGGGGTAGATCCTAATTTAACCGGCAGGCAATGTCTTACCATATTATCTCCTTTGCATGTAGCAGTTAGGTCACAAAATTTTAGGATAATTAATCTCTTAATTAAGCGTGGTGCTGATATAAATGCAAAGGATTCTTATGGTGAAACACCTATATTTAGATTAGTTCGTCCAGCTTTTGAGAAAGAAAAATGCAATCCAAAATTATTAAAATATTTGATTGAAAAAGGTGCAGATATGAATATTAAGAACCTAAAGGGACAAGATTTTTATGACTCACTAGTTTTAGATGATGAATTATCAATATTAGGAGCTAGTTAAATAAGTTTTAATTTATTAAATTTAAATTACCTAACTAACTGTATTTGAGCAAGGGCTGCTACGGCGGCTGTTTCAGCTCGTAAAATATTTTTTCCTAAACTTATAGAATATGCGTTCTTGTATGAGGTAAGTAAAGCAATCTCGTCATTGGTAAATCCGCCTTCTGGTCCAATCACAATAGAAATATCAGTAACATCTTTGTTAAGTTTTAATATAGAATTTTCTTCTTTCTCATGTTCGTTTGCATATAGCACAAAATTATTGTTCTTTTTTAGATAATCCTGTATAGAAACAGCAGGCTCTATTACCGGAGGATTTAACCGCTCAGATTGTTCTGTTGCTTCAATAACGCATTTTGTCAAACGTTCAATATTTACTGATCTAAATTGGGATCTTTCAGTAATTAAAGGAACAATTTTAGTTACACCAAGCTGCGTAGCCATATTTACCGCAAGCATTAATTTATCTTGTTTTATTATAGCCATAGCAAGCGTTAATGAGGATTCAGCACAAGGTTTTCTCAAGCATTCTTGAATTATAATAGCAAGGTTATTCCTATCTAATTTAGCAATCTGTGCAAGGAATTCTCCATCCGTGCCGTTAAAAACTCGAAATTGATCATTTACTTTAAGACGTAATACAGTTTTAATATAATGAGTGTGATCACTTCCTAATTCTACCTTGATATTTTCAGCTAGATGATTATTAATATAGATACGATTAAATTTCATAAATAATGTCATGGATAATAAAAAAGATAATATATTAGAAGAAGAAAATTTGCCAAAGGAAAAAGAAATGCCAAAAGAAATCGGTGGGGCTAAAGGTCTAGAGCCAACAAGATATGGTGACTGGCAACATAAAGGAAAAGTAACAGATTTTTAATTATATACTCGATGAACTTGAAAAATTGGCTACGTCGCCTTATAAGTTCTGCGGTGCTCACATATTAAGTATACGCTCCGCTCCTCGACTTATAGACTCCTTGCTCTTTTTCAAGTTGATCTTCGTATATCAACTATTTATTTATCCCTGGTATACTCTTCTGCTTTGAAGAATTGGCTATAATCATCATTATGTGGCGGCATTGTCCGCGTGGTAATTCAGAAAAAATAATAAAAAATGCTATAAGTTAGCGTTTTTTATACTTCCTTGCTTTGTTAATTACTTTGTAATTTCCTCGCAATGACGACTCTTGATCCACGCAATAATGCCGCCATGGGGAAGATTATCAGCGAAAGAGTCAAATAAAACGAATGTATATTTTAGTCTCTTCTATTACCTAAAAATCTCATTAGATATAAGAAAAGATTTATGAAGTCTAGATATAATGTGAAAGCTGCCATAATAGAAAGCTTTTGTCCTGTTTCATCATTTCCTGCCATGTAATACATAGATTTAATTTTTTGAGTATCCCAAGCAATTAAACCCATAAATACAACTATTCCTATAAGAGAAGTAGCAAAAGAAAGACCAGAGCTTTTTAAGAACATATTAACTAGTGAGGCGATTATAATACCTATAAGACCCATTGCACAAAATGACCCCATAGAAGTTAAGTCTCTATTTGTGCTATAACCATATAGGCTCATTGCTCCAAAAACAGAAGCACAAATAAAGAAAGTACGAGCTATTGATTCGCCAGTATAGACAAGAGCTAAATATGCAAGAGACATACCTGTTAAAGCGGCATAAACCCAAAATAATATTTGTGCTGTTTGTAAATTCATACGCCCAAATCCCATAAAGAAATATAAAGCGATGCCAAGAGGTGCAAACATTATAAGCGTTCCAAAACCTGTTTGAAACATTAAATTATATAAGGGCTCAACTGATATAGTTGTTACTGCAGCTACGCCGGTTAGTAGTAATGCTAAAGCCATATAATTATATACTTTAAGCATATATTTTCTTAGACCTTCATCAAAAGTTTTGTTTTTAGATGATGAAGCTGTCAAAGTTTTTGTATAATCGATCATAAGAAACCTTAAGATTATGTTTATATAATATAAATATAGTCCTTTAAATGGGCTTTTTCAAGTGATAATTAATTAAATTTTTGTAAAAATCGACCATAGAATATAACCCAGCTTGTTTATCTTGTAGCCAGATTGCCGCTCTTATTGCCCCATCGGCAAAAGAATTTTTATTAAGAGCTTCATGCTTTAAAGTAATAGTTTCATCATCGCCTAGAAAAAATATTTCATGAGTGCCGTGTGCATTACCACCACGAAGCGAAGAAATACCGATTTCATTATTTCTTCTTGTTTTATTACCGCGGTTAAATTTTATATCTAGTTCTTTTTCAGCTGTAATCATTTCAGCAAGCATAATAGCAGTACCTGAGGGGGAATCTTTTTTAGCACGATGATGAGCTTCTAAAATCTCAATATCGTAATCATCCAATATTTTTGTTGCTTCTTTTGCTAAATAACCAAGTAAATTAGCACCTATACTCATATTTGCAGAATATAAAATAGATAAGGTTTTTGCTTCTTTTTCTAAAAGTTTAAAGTGTGAGGAAGTAAGATCGGTAGTTCCAATTACTAATTTGGTATCATATTTTAAAGCACTATCAACCAATTTTTCTAATATTTCAGGAGTAGAACAATCAATAACTATGTCAGAATTTTTACACAAATCATTTAGCTCGTGTAAATCATGGGTGCTATTAAATTTTGCTGAGATTTTACAATCTTTAAAATTAGCCATTCTTTCTAAAATAGTTCTGCCCATTTTACCGGTAGCACCGCTAAGTCCTATATTTATCATGTTAATTTTATTCTAAATTTGTATAAGATTTATGATGATATATCTCACCTTCCGCTGCAAAATATTAATTATTATGCATTATTATTTAATTTTAACTTTCACACTATTTTGCTATTAATTTAGCCATGTTAATTTGTATTTTTTTGCCATATTAAAGGT
>DYDT01000091.1 GCA_020404485.1 Rickettsia endosymbiont of Diachasma alloeum
GGTATTTTACAACCGTATCAGAATGCATTCTTCTAATGACTATCTATCACCAGTAAAATATGAAGAAATACAACAATGTGCATGAACAACTGTCCGGAAAAGTGTTGACAGATCAGTTTGAACCATCAGCTGGATAATCAAATTCCGCAAGCAATGTGCCTTTAAAGTATTACTATCTCTATATTATTTTCCTTATTATTTTTTTATTTATTAGTTTTAGTAAATACAGTATGCTTATATATGATATAAGTTTTTTGGTTATTCGTACAAAAAACTATTCTCTATATATTTTTTCTAGAGACTAATAATAAAACAGGAGAAAAATAACATGACTTATTGTGATAAATCTAATCAAACTTCCTATCCCTTTGTGCTACCTAATTTACCTTATGACAAAGAAAGTTTTAAACCACATTTTACTGCTGAAACTTTTGAATATCATCATGGCAAACATCATAATTCTTACGTGCAGAATTTAAATAATTTGCTAAAAGATAAAGAAGAACTACAAAAAAAGAATTTAGAAGAAATTATAGAATGGTCATCACAAAATCAAAATATTGCAATTTTTAATAATTCTGCACAAATTTGGAATCATACATTTTTTTGGCATTCAATAAAGCCAAATGGTGGAGGAAAACCAAGTGGTAAGATATTAAACCAAATCAATGAGGATTTTGGTAGTTTTGAAGAGTTTTGTGAACAGTTTAAAGCGGAAGCAATGGGGCAGTTCGGTAGCGGCTGGGCTTGGCTTGTATATCATAACAATAGGTTACAAATTGTAAAAACTGCAAATGCTGGTACGCCTATAGCTAATGGTATGCAACCGCTTCTTGCATGTGATGTTTGGGAGCATGCTTATTATATTGATTATCGTAATAAACGTCCTGATTACGTCGACATTTTCATTAAGCATATGATTAATTGGGAATTCGTAGAAAATAATTTAACTAAATAAATATAAATTATGGCAGAAATAGAAAACTTTAAAAAAAATCGAAATTTCATTAAACCTATTATTGATTTAAAGGAAGTTCAAGAAAATCAAGTCAAATATATAGATGATCTAAAAGAAGTTCAAGAAATTCCAGTTAAAAATATAGAAGATTCTAAAGAAGCTCTTATAGAATATGTAGCTTTTAGCGGCGGTGGAGCTAAAGGGGCTATATATTCAGGTGTTTATGCTGCACTAAAAAAAGCCGATCTTTTAGATAATGTAAAAGCTGTTGCAGGTTCATCAGCTGGTGCTATAACTGCAGCAATTGTAGCGTTCGGGACTAAGCCTGAGCGATTTGAAGAAATATCTAAAACCACTAATTTACAAGATTTATTAGGGCAAAAAGGATTTTCTGCTGGCGTTTTGCAATTAAATAAAGATGGTAAACCTTTATATGATTTGCTTGATAAAACTATAAAAGATAATGTAGGTGATTTTTTACAAAGACCAGATATTAAAATTGTCAAAGATGATGAAGCTTTAGATAAGTTAAGAGAAAGGCATAAAAGCGGCGGTAAAATATATTTTAGAGACTTAGCATTACTTCGGAAATATGATCCTGCTAACTATAAAGATTTAGTGGTTACAGCTGTTGAGAAAGATGCAGGCGTGCTAACTATTTTTAGCAGCCTTAATACGCCTGATGTTGAAGTTGCTTTAGCATGCTGTGCTTCTGCTTTTATCCCACTTGTCTTTGAGCCGGTAGAAATTAATGGTAAAAAATATGTTGATGGTGGTTATTTAGATAATGTCCCGACAAAATATTTTAAAGATAATGAACCAGAATTTGATGTAAAAGAAATAACGAATGATACAGATGAAATTATATTAGCTAAAAAGCAAGGAAGAACTCTTTCTATGGCTTTTGGTGTTGGTATGGAAGCGGATGCAAATATTGCGATATATAGTGCTAAAGAATTTAAAAGTCCAGGTGAAATTGTAAAATTTTTAGCTGATGTATTATTTAAAATGCTTGCAAAAATAGGCGGAAAATTTAAATATACCGATACTCTAAAAGAAACAAATGAACAGCTACGTGAAAATGCTTTAAATACTGTTGTTTTAGATACTCAAGGAATTGATACTCTTGATTTTAAAGATGCCCAAAAATATGCTAACTATCTACATATTAAAGGATATTGCCAAACTATGGAATATGCCAATAATCATGGGCTTGCTAAAGAAAAAGATAAAACGCTTGAATGCCAAAAGTTCCTATTAAATGTTTATGAAGTTTATGACAACAAGAATTTAAATAAAACCTTTGGTGCTAAGTTGTTAGAGATGTTTATTCCATCAAAGGAAAATAATGATTCTAAATGGCAGCAAGGAATTGTTGAAAATCATGATGATAAAGCAAAAATACTATTATCATTTTGCAATGTTAATGCACTAACTGAAGAAAATTTACAACCGCTTCTTACAGAATATGTAATAGCGGCTGCAACTAGTCGCAATGGTATATTAAAAGACAATACAAATTCAGTAAAAGCTTTATTACATGTATTGAATGATTCAACCACTTCTAATAAAGTAAAAGAAAGTTTTATAGAGGTATTTGCTATAGATAGAAACAAAGATACAAGGTTTAATAAAACTAAAACTTATGATGAAAATATTACTAAATTTAAATTTAACGAAGAAGATTTAAAAGGGTTTATAACTAAAAATAAAAGTGCTGCAATAAAAGTTCAAGATAAATATGCTCCACGTAAGCATAGAACGCATGGTTAAAAGTATTGTGATCTGTCAACACTTTTCCGGACAGTTGTTCATGCACATTGTTGTATTTCTTCATATTTTACTGGTGATAGATAGTCATTAGAAGAATGCATTCTGATACGGTTGTAAAATAC
>DYDT01000092.1 GCA_020404485.1 Rickettsia endosymbiont of Diachasma alloeum
GCTTCATTTATTTTTTTATTCTTCTCTATTTGCATTTCTGTTACCTATATTTTTAATTACTTCTAATATAGGCTCAACAAAAATTTACACAATCATTGCAAAAGACTCGAATGCATTCTTCTAATGACTATCTATCACCAGTAAAATATGAAGAAATACAACAATGTGCATGAACAACTGTCCGGAAAAGTGTTGACAGATCAGTTTGAACCATCAGATGGATAATCAACACATAATAATTTTTTTTGCTTCATAAATGGAATTGTAAAAGTTAATATATATTGTTCTTTAAATTGAATTCACGAGTTTTACAAGAAGTTTATTCCAATTTTTGCTATTTTGGTATATAATGCAGAAAACTATTGTAAACTTGTGAGAATTTTTAAAGATGACATCTATTCGTAATATAGCAATTATTGCCCACGTTGATCATGGGAAAACCACGCTTGTTGATAATATGCTTAAACAAAGCGGTACTTTTAGAGCTAACCAACAAGTAGCAGAGCGTGCTATGGACTCTAACGACCTTGAGCGTGAACGTGGGATTACCATACTTGCCAAATGTACCGCCCTTATGTGGGGTGATGTACGTATCAATATAGTAGACACACCAGGACACGCTGATTTTGGCGGTGAAGTAGAACGTATATTAAGTATGGTTGATGGGGTTGTCTTACTTGTTGATGCATCAGAAGGACCAATGCCACAAACAAAATTTGTGCTTTCTAAAGCCTTAAAGCTTGGTTTAAAACCTATCGTTGTTATTAATAAGATCGATAGAGATGACCAAAGAATAAACAAAGTTATTGATGAAGTATATGAGCTATTTGTAGCGTTAGAAGCAAATGATGATCAGCTTAATTTCATAGATAAAATAGTTTATGCTTCAGGTAGAGCAGGAAGAGCTTCCTTAAATTTTGATGAAACGATAAATCCTTTAGACAATTTAGCAGATGATTTAGCACCATTATTTGATCTAATAATAAAGCATGTACATGCTCCTATAGCTGATGCTAAAGCACCTTTTTCTATGCTTGTTACTACTAGAGAATTTAATCCTTTCTTCGGTAGAATTTTAACTGGTAGAGTACAAAGCGGTAGCGTTAAGGTTAACCAAAATATTAAAGTACTAAACCGTGAAAATAAAGTACTTGAAAATGGGCGAATCACTAAAATATTAGCTTTTAGAGGACTTGAGAGAATCGCTATAGATGAGGCTACAGCTGGTGATATTATCGCTATTGCTGGTGCTGAAAATGCTAACGTTGCCGATACAATATGTGCACCTGAAGTAACTGAAGCCCTGCCATCACTACCAATTGATCCACCAACTCTATCTATGACCTTTAGCGTTAATGACTCACCACTTGCAGGTAAAGAGGGCACAACAGTCACATCGAGTTTAATCGGTAGCAGATTAATGCGTGAACTTGAAAGTAACGTAGCACTTAAAGTGACCGAAGCAGCCGGATCAAATGCTTTCCAAGTTGCAGGACGTGGAGAATTACAGCTTGGTATCTTAATCGAGACTATGCGTCGTGAGGGCTTTGAATTATCAATCAGTAGACCGGAAGTATTATTCCAAACAGGCGAAAACGATAATAAACAAGAACCTATGGAAGAAATACAAGTTGACGTTGATGATGATTATGTTGGTGTGGTCGTGAGCTCCTTATCACTTAGAAAATGCGAAATGACTGATATGAGACCATCAGGCGGCGGTAAAAGCCGTGTTACTTTTATCGGTCCATCAAGAGGTTTGATTGGTTATCACAGCCAATTTTTAACTGAAACTCGTGGTACCGGTATCATGAACCGTATTTTCCATGGCTATGCTGATTATAAAGGCACTATTGAAGGAAGAACTAAGGGCGTGCTTATCTCTAACGGCGATGGTGAGGCAGTTGCTTACGCTTTATGGAATCTGAAAGATAGAGGAAAAATGTTTATCAATCCAAGCGACAAAGTATATAGAGGGATGATTATTGGTGAACATAGCCGTGATAACGATTTAGAGGTGAACCCGCTTAAGGCTAAACAGCTAAGTAACGTTAGAGCATCCGGTAAAGATGAGGCTATTAAATTACCCCCACCAATGCTTTTAACCTTAGAGCAAGCAATCAGCTATATACAGGACGATGAGCGAGTTGAAGTAACACCGAAATCTATCCGATTACGTAAAGCTTTACTTGATCCTAATGATCGTAAGAGAGCTGGAAAGTAAGGAATTATTTTTGCATAAGCTGTAGAAGTCAAGATTTGATCTTACAGACGCTGTAAATTTTATATCTGAATGTCTGATAAGTTATAACTGTCAGATGAGTATTCAAGATACAGAGTCTTTTGCAATGATTGTGTAAATTTTTGTTGAGCCTATATTAGAAGTAATTAAAAATATAGGTAACAGAAATGCAAATAGAGAAGAATAAAAA
>DYDT01000093.1 GCA_020404485.1 Rickettsia endosymbiont of Diachasma alloeum
CCCTCAAATTCATAATTAGCTTCCTTAACTTCTGAATCATCATGATATTTTTCTACCGGTAAAATCTGCTGTTTTGTCATGATTTGAGTCATGGCATTTTTAAATTTATTGAAATAAATAGTACAGTTACTGATCTCTAAATTATAGGCTGCTGACATAATTTTTTCCTTTATCTGCAACATTAAGTTTTCATCATGGACTTTTGGCAACTCAAAATAACTATCAATATAACTCGCATATTGTCTTTTTAAAGCTTCATAACCTTTTTTCCCGATAATAATAAGCTTGATTTTTTCGCCTTTACTTTTTAAGTTTTCAATATCACTTTTTACTTGTTTAATTATCATATAATTAAACGTTCCGCACAAGCCACGCTCAGACGTCATAACTATTAGCAAATTTGCTTTGTTGGTCTCTGTATTGAAAAATTTTTGTGCTTCTATAGGAAAGTCATAAATATCAGCGGATAATACAGTAGACATCATTTTACTAATAGCTTCAACATAAAAATTTGAATGATCTATTTGATTTTTTATTTTTGTTAATTTAGAAGCTGAAACTAATTGCATAGCTTGAGTAATCTTCTGCGTAGATTTAACGCTTTTAATTCTAGTTCTTAGCTGTTTTAAATTTGACATGAAATTTTTCTTTTAATTCTTCTATGTCATTCCTAGCAACGGCGGGAATCCAGGCTTTTTTATTGTCACCCCATGACTTGTTCACGGAGTCCAAAAAATAAATAAAAATACTAATATTATTAGTATTTTTAACTGGATACCGTGGTCAAGCCACGGTATGACACAATCACCCTAATTAGTTTTAATAAAATCTTTAGCAAAATTCTCTAAAAATGTTTTTAATTTCTGTTCATTTTCTTCAGTGATACGCTTCTCACTTTTTATTGACTCTAAAATATCTTTTTGATTTTGCTTTATCTCACTAAGCATTTTTTCTTCAAATTCCTTAATTCTTTCTATAGGTATATTAATTAAGTATTTTTTAGTTCCAGCATAAATACTTATTATCTGCTCTTCGACTGAAAAAGGATGATATTGTGCTTGTTTTAATATCTCAACCAGCCTTTTACCATGTTCGATTTGTGCTTTAGTGGCAGAATCTAAGTCTGAACCAAATTGTGAAAAAGATTCAAGTTCTCTAAACTGTGCTAGTTCAAGTTTTATCGAATCTGCAACCTGCTTCATAGCTTTTATTTGTGCAGCAGAACCAACACGGCTTACCGAAATCCCGACATTAACAGCCGGTCTTATACCCTTATAAAATAGCTCACTTTCTAAAAAAATTTGACCGTCAGTAATAGAAATAACGTTTGTTGGAATATAAGCAGATACGTCACCTGCTTGGGTTTCGATTATAGGAAGTGCCGTAAGTGAACCGCTGCCTTTTTCCTCTGACATCTTAGCGGCTCGCTCAAGTAATCTTGAATGTAAATAAAACACGTCACCAGGATATGCTTCACGTCCAGGCGGTCTTCTAAGCAATAGCGATATTTGTCTATATGCGACAGCATGTTTACTTAAATCATCATAAATAATAAGTGCATGCTTGCCGTTATCACGGAAATACTCACCCATACTACAAGCAGCATAAGGAGCAACAAATTGTAATGCAGCAGCTTCCGATGCAGTAGCCGCAACAATGATTGTATAATCCATTGCCCCAGCATCTTCTAATTTTTTTACTATCTGGGCAACGCTTGATCTTTTTTGCCCTATTGCTACATAAATACAATAAATTTTATCTTTTTCATTATTTAGTGAATGGGCTTGTTTTTGGTTAATAATAGTATCGATAGCTATTGCTGTTTTTCCAGTTTGTCTATCACCTATTATTAATTCTCTTTGTCCTCTTCCTATTGGAATTAATGAATCAATAGCCTTTATACCGGTTTGCACAGGCTTACTAACACTAGTTCTATCGATTATCCCAGGGGCTTTCATCTCAATATGACGATATTCTTTGCTTTGAATATCACCCTTACCATCAATAGGATTACCAAGTGCGTTAACAACTCTGCCAAGCAAAGTAGTTCCTACCGGTACTTCTAAAACTTCTTTGGTTCTTTTAACCTTATCACCTTGCTGTACCTGATTATCATCACCCATAATCACAGCACCAACACTATCATTCTCTAAATTTAGAACGAGCCCTTTAACACCCGATTCAAATTCCACCACCTCACCGGATTGCACATTTGCAAGACCATAAATTTTTACTATACCATCACCAACATTTATTACCTGCCCCACTTCTTCAAGCTCGCTTAAAGAATTAATATTAGCTATTTCTTTCTGTAATATTTCAGCTACTTCAATAGGTTTTAGTTTCATATGGTTTAAGTCTTTTAATATCTTGGTGCAATAGTGTCATTCCTACGAAAGCAGGAATCTAGAAAAAAAGCGCAATAAGTCGAGCTTTTAATTTTAAGATTTTAGTATATTTGTATTTTACAATTGCTGGATTCCCGCCGTTGCTAAGAATGACATAAAGCCTAACCAGCAACCTTAACATCAACTTTTTTTAAACTTTTAGCTATCTTATCCAAACTACCTTTTATCGAACAATCTTGCAGTATACTATCATACTTGATTACGATTCCCCCTATAATAGTAGGATCTATTTCAAAATTTATTTTTGCTTCTTGTTTTAGTTCTTTTGCGATATTTGTTTTAACCCAGTCTTGTTCTTTTGGCTGCAATTTACTTGCAGAAATAACCTGCACTATTTTAATATTCTTGTTTTCATATAATAATTTACTATATATGTTTGCTATATCTGCTAAGATAGAAGTACGGGAATTTTTTATCAACAATAATAAGAAATTTTGCATTATTTTGCTGATTTTAATATTTTTTACCAGCGAATTAATCACGCCAATTTTATCAACTTTATTTACTATAGGGGAAGATAACAGCTCTTTGACCTCTATATTATCCTCAATAATGCTATTCACTAGATTAATTTCTTCTAATATCTTATCTTGAGTATTATCAGATTTAGCATTATCAAATAACGCAACTGCATAATTCTGAGTTAAAATATCTTTATTCATTTTCCTAATTTTTATATGTGAATAGCCCTATCGTAAGCAGCTAGCACTGACTCGTGCATCATTTCCGATAAAGTCGGATGCGGGAATATGGTATTAATTAAATCAAGCGCTGTTCCCTCTAAATTCTTTGAAACTACATATCCTTGTATTAATTCGGTAACTTCCGAGCCTATCATATGAGCTCCAAGTAATTCACCGGTTTTAGCATCAAATATAGTTTTAATTAAGCCATCAGCTTCGCCACCAACTAGAGCTTTACCATTCGCCATAAAAGGAAATCTGCCAATTTTCAGTTCATGACCTAAGGCTTTTGCTGCTTCTTCTGTCAAACCAACACTTGCTATGTGCGGTGAAGAATAAGTGCAACCAGGGATATTATGCTTATTGATAGCATGAGGTTTTAAGCCTGCTATGCTTTCTGCTGCAATAATACCCTCATGGCTTGCTTTATGTGCTAAACAAGGTGCACCTGCTACGTCACCTATTGCATAAATTCCTGCTTCAGCTGTTTGCATTAAGCCGTTAGTAACTATATAGCCGGTTTCTACTTTAACTTTTGTTTTCTCAAGTCCTAAATTTTCAATATTTGCTACAATACCTACTGCCATAAGCAGAATTTCAGCTTGTAATTTTTGTGTTTTACCAGCTAACTCTAGTTCGATTTCTAAACCATCTTTTGATTTTGTTTGCTTAATTAGCTTAGCATTTGTAATAATTTTTATGCCTTTCTTCTCAAAACTTTTATGGGCAAGGTTTGAAATTTCTATATCTTCCACCGGTAATATTTTGCTATGAGCTTCAATTACTGTAACATCCACCCCAATAGCATTATAAAATGAGGCGAATTCTATACCAATTGCACCTGAACCTACAATAATCATAGATTTCGGCACATGCTGCGGTATCATGGCTTCCTTTGAAGTCCAAATTTGTTTACCATCTGGCTCAAATCCTTTTAAAACTCTAGCTCTTGCTCCGGTAGCTATAATAATATTATCTGCTTTTATTTTAAGGTTATCATTAATATTTATTACCTTATTTGCTTCAAGCTTTGCTACTCCATCTATAACAGTAACTTTATTTTTCTTAAGTAGCATTTTAACGCCGCCAGCTAACTTACTTGAGATTTCTCTAGAACGCTCAACTATCTTCTTAATATCGATTTTAGCAGAACCAGCATCAATTCCATAATCTTTAGCGTGTTTTATATACTTAAACACTTCGGCAGATTTAAGCAAAGATTTTGTCGGTATACATCCCCAATTAAGGCATACACCACCTAAATGCTCTTTCTCTATTAATACAACTTTTTTCTTTAATTGTGCTGCTCTAATTGCAGCAACATATCCGCCAGGTCCACCACCTATTACGGCTATATCATACTGTTCCATTTTATTTTTATTTTGTTGGTTTGTTTGTTTTGGTTACTTGGTGTCATAGACATTAACGTCATTGCGAGGAGAGGCAAAGCCTCGACGTGGCAATTTCATAAAACAGTACTATATTCCTGAGATTGCCACGCCACTTTCAGTGGCTCGCAAGGCATTGTTGCGTGGATAGAGATAAAGGAAAGAAATAGCTTAAAACTATAAAAAACTAAAAATTAATATAGTTTTAAGCAAAATATTCCGCTTTACCTAAAGCTATCGTAATAACTTCGTATAGCATACATTATACGAAGTTATCG
>DYDT01000094.1 GCA_020404485.1 Rickettsia endosymbiont of Diachasma alloeum
AAATTTTATTATTTTAAATAGGTTTTGTTCTACTTACTTATAGTATTTTCAATCATTACCTATTTAAATTTTTATTATTTTAAATAGGTTTTGTTCTACTTACTTATAGTATTTTCACTTTTTGCAGCAGTTTATTAACAGGATCGGTAGATTGGTTTTGCGGTTGCTCTGTATTATTTTGCTCGTTATTACTACTATCTTCCTTTTTGTTTCTTAAACCCAAAGCATCTTTTATAATATTTTCAGGTTTCTTTTTACCGCTTTTTAGATCTTTGATGACGCTGCTAAATACATTTTTTATTAAATATGTTTGAAGAGCTTCTATATCTAATTTATGTTGCGGATTATTTATAGAACCATAAAATTTAACCCCTAGAGGAGAAAAATTATTGATAGTGACACTTGCACCCACATCCATCATATATTGTGGTAGGTTGATTTGACCATGAGCATTGGCTTTAGCAGGGCTAGCGTCTAAATGACATTCAGTTAGTCGTACTGTGCCATGCTCTATATTACCGGTTGCTACTAAATTAGAAAAGGATGTAGTACCGCCACTAAAAGAGCCGTTAATAAGGCGTAGCACTCCTTCAGTATTTTTAGCATTATTTATTGCATCCACAATGCGGTTTAAATCAAATCCGCTAATTTTTCCATTACTACTATTTACGTTAAATTGTCCATTTAAATTATTAACATATGTGTAAACACTATTACCAGTAGAATTAAGTTCGGTGGTAAAATTTAATCGTCCATCGGTTATTTTTATTTTACCACTTTGCGGAGTTAAGCTTTTAACATAAGCATTTTTTAAATCAATTTTAATCGCTGCATTTTGATCGTTTCCTGAGCTTATATAACCAGTTGCGTTAAGATCACCACCATAAATATTTGCACTAACTGAAGTAATATTTAACTTACCTCCGGTAATAGCTAATTTTGCTTTAAAATTATTTATTACCAATGAATCATTGGTTAGTTTATCTATATTTGCGGATAGCTGTCCCTCAATTTTACCTAAAAAAGCTAAATCTATAGGACTATTTGACCAAGGGGTGCTACTTTTAGGAGCAGACGCTTGACCTATATTATTTGCAACAGGATTAGAAGTAGAAGTAGGAGCAGGGTTGCCTGAAGTAATTTTTTCTAAGTTAATTAATGGGCTGTATATATTAAGGTTAAAATTAGTTTTTTGAGAAGCTAAATTAACATCGCCTTTAATTGCTATATTAGTATTAAAAGCTGATATTTTATCATGTATATGTAATGTATCTTTGATTTTTTGTACTTCTCCATTTAACTGTAATGTTCCAACACGATTTAGATTATTAACACCAAGCAAAGCCATAAATGACTCAAAATTATTAATTTTTAAATTATGAATAGCAGATATGTCTTGTTTTAGATTCTTCAGCGTTACATCGCCAGATAAATTACTATTTCCAGAAATTAAATTGATATTATGTAAAATTAAGGCTTGTGAATTATAAACTACATTGGAAATAAGAGAAATTTTTTGGTTAATAATAGGAGGTAATTTATCAGTTTTTATTTTTAGAGCATTAAGTAAAGGTTTTAGATTATCTACTGCTATTTTAATATTACCATTGAAAATATTTGTCTTATCTAAATTAGAGTTAATATCGCCAACGATATTACCTGGATTTGCAATAATATTTGCCTTTAAACTATTATGCTCTATATCATAATTTGTGTTTGCCAGTAATTCTATATTAGTATAGTTAAGCCTTGCATCTTTTAAATTTAGATTTTTGCTATCCGCAATTATGGATGCTGTTAACTCATAATCATTTTGTAAATCACTTGGTAGACCTAAAGTTTTAGTATTACCCTTAATATTCGCAAGACCTATAAAAGAATTATTTTCACAATCAAGTTTTCCCTCGATTTTAATTTTTTCGTCTGCAATATTGATATTTGCAGTTAATGGAATTACTTTTCCAATTTCTTCAATATTACCATCTATATAAATTTTTTGTTCTAGAGCCTCTAACGCTAAAGTAAAATCTATTGGACCTTTGGTACTTTTAACATGAGTATCTAAATTAATATTGTTAAATATTTTTTCGTTACCATTCTCTCTATATATAATTTTACCATCTGAAATTTTAAAATGATTGATGAGAAGAGGAAGTTCTAACTCAGTTTTGGCATTAGAAGCTGTAGGTATAGGAGCATCTTGATTTATTTCAGTTTTATTTTTAGGCGTGGATAAATCCCATTTTTTTTGTCCATTATTTAAAACTTCAAGATTTATCACTGGCTTTTGTAACTCTACAGATGCTACTTCAATTGCTCCTCTAAAAAGTGATAGAAGCTTAAGTGAAGCTTTAGCGTTTTCAACAGATACTAAATAAGGATCTTTTGTTTTATCTATTGAGGATAGCTTAACTTCTGGTAAGGATATTGCAGGGTTTGGCAATAAAGATAATTTTATATCGCCATTAATAGTTAAATCTCTATTTATCGTTTCTTTGACTTTACTTATTATTATCCCTTTATAATTGTTCAAAGGGATAAAGAAAGGAATAATAATTAACAATAATATTATACTGATAAATATAATAAGTGAGTATTTCAAAGTTTTATTCATATGATTTAACCTTTCTTAAAGCTATATTTAATTAATCGGTATTTCTTTTGCGTCCTGCTCTTTAACCTCTATGCGTGGCAAGGTAATAGTAAGTATACCGTTTTTTAAACTTGAAGAAATATTTTTTTGATCTACATCCTCATATAAAGATTGATGTGGCTATAGTTTTCCGGACAGTTAATAATAGACGATATTAACAGAAAGGATCTCACTACATGACAATTTTTCATTTTGTTATCTCCGGATGGCAAAATATTGAGTGCAAAAGCCTTATCCAACGTGCTGATTGGGTAGAAATATTATACAAAATAGTAACCAATGTA
>DYDT01000095.1 GCA_020404485.1 Rickettsia endosymbiont of Diachasma alloeum
TAATCGCTGATTCTTTAAATTCAGCTGGATATACCTTTGGTTTTATATCTGTCATTTTTATCCTTTCTGTTAATATCGTCTATTATTAACTGTCCGGAAAACTATAGCCACATCACTTTCACTTGTGAATTCCATAATTTTTGGTAAAGCTTACTATTTTTTAGCAGCTCTGCATGGCTACCATCTTCAGTAATACTACCTTTATCAAAAACTAAAATCCTATCCATATTAAGCAGAGTTGATAACCTATGAGCAATAACTATTACAGTTTTATTTTGCATTAAATATTCCATTGATTCTTGGATTAAGCTTTCTGTTTCGCTATCTAGGCTACTTGTTGCTTCATCAAGAATTAGGATAGGTGCGTTTTTTAAAATAGCTCTTGCTATAATAATTCTCTGACGCTGACCGCCCGAAAGATTATTTCCTCTCTCACCGCACATAGTATCGTACCCTTCTGGTAACTTACTGATCACATCGTGTATATGAGCGGCTTTTGCTGCTTCAATTACTTCTTCAAGCGACGCTTCTTTACGACCATATCTAATATTTTCTAAAATGGTACGATGGAAAAGTATCGGCTCTTGTGGGATAAGGCTTATAGCTTTTCTTAAAGAATCTTGCGTCACATTTTTAATATTTTGACCATCAATTAAAATCATTCCTTCTTCTATATCATGTAATCTAGTAATTAAGCTGATAAATGTAGTTTTACCTGAGCCAGAAAAACCAACTAATCCTACTTTTTGCTTACTTGGAATTAATACTGATTTATTATGGAACAAATTATTATTGTGATGATAATTAAAGGTAACATTTCTAAATTCAATGATGCCGTCTTTTATATCTAAAGGAGATGCATTTTCTATGTCAGTTATAATATGCGGTCCCATCAACGATAGACCTTGGTTAAAAGCTCCTACTTGCTCAAACATATCACCGATTTCTTGGGTTAAATCCCAAATATTATCCGATACGTTTATGCATAATATTAATACTAGCACACAATCACCTATGGTTATAGCTAGCTCGCTACGTAGGGTTGACAGATAATAAATCATGACAAAAATCATTATCGAGCAGGAAGTGCCAAGAGCATAACGTAGTTTAAACATGAAAAATTGCATAGTTTGCTCGTCAGCTACGGCATTTTCTATTCTCGTTTCTAAATGTTGACGCTCGAATTTATGAGAGGTAAACATCCTGACCGCATTAATATTGCTAATTGCATCAACAATGCTACCAGCAACAAGCGATTGGCTTCGTGCATAATTTAGCGAATATCTATTAATGTTACCTGAAAATAAAACACTAAGCCCTAAGAAAACTGTAATCCATATAATAAATATGGTGGCAAAAATATAATGTACCGAATATAGAGCAACTAATGCAAAAGCAATAATTGCTAGTTTACGGAGAATTTTTTCACCAAATATTGAAATGATCATTTCAAATGATCTAGCAGTTTCGGTAATTCTATTGCTAATATGCCCTGCTAGATTGTCTTGAAAGAATTTATGGCTGTGATATTGAGTATAATTATAAAGTTCGTTTAATATCTTTCCTTTAATAACAGGCATGGTTTTTAGATATAAATAATCGTATGAGCGGTAAGCGATATTAATCCCCTGCCACCAAAGAGCATAAAACACTGCCCAATAAATCATTGAAGATAAAAGATTATGTGCATTATCGTCACTGAATGACTCAATTAAATCAATAATCTTTTGCAGTAATATACTATCAACTGCCGGAATCATACCAAATATGATACAACTAGCAGTTAATAAGAGAATTTTAACTTTATCGAATTTTAAAAAATAAATACCTAAACTAAGCGTCGATTTGGATAAAGTAGGATATTTTATCACTATAATGTTACCTCATATTTTAAAAAATCAGTGTATTTAACTTAATTTTTTTGTAAAAATATACCTAAAACTATTAAATATATTGAAAAGTCTTGCTTCTTGCTTTAAATAGTGTTACAAAAATCAAAAAATAAACTCAAAATCATTAGAAATGCAAGAGAAAGAATTATCTAATAATTTTTTAGAAGAACAAGAAGACATGAAAGATGATAATTCTCCATTCTTCGATGTAAAATATATTTGCCAAGCAAGTCTGTTAATTACTGATTCTATCCGTAAAGGATATGATGTTACGCAATTGCCAAACGGTGATGTTAATGTTACAGAAGTAAGAATAGTAAATGTTCATTATAATTGGAACTCCGAAAAAGGAAAATTTGTTAAAACTAATCAGATAGAATTTGATAATAGCAAAGGCGGATAATTAACTCAACCACTACCGGCTGAGAGCCGGTAGGTTGATGGTAGGCACTGGGAAGTGCCTTAGAATTTAAGCTCAAGCTTATTCCAATCTAATGTTAGAAATAGCGGTGCTGTCAGATTCTTTGTGTAAGTACGATTTCGCCATTTGCCAAATTTTGTAAACTAGTATCACAAAGGATTGCAAATTGATTTAAAGCCATCGCCCTATTCTTAATAGGCATTGTCCATTTTTTAGAGGCATTTGTCAACGCCAAAAAGATTATTTTCTGAATCGATTTATCATCTGGAAATACTCCTTTATTTTTAATAATTTTACGAATTTGACGGTTAGTGGCTTCAATAGCATTAGTAGTATAAATCGCTTTTCTAATGTCTTCTGGAAAACTAAAAAATGGTGCTATACCAGACCAATTGTGTTGCCACATATCAAAAATTACTGGATATTTTTCATCCCATTTTTTGGCAAAGTTTTGTAATTCTCTTAATCCCTCCGCTTCATTTATTGCAGAATAAATTGCCTTTAAATCAGCTGTCACCGCTTTTAAATCTTTGTATGATACGTATTTTACAGAATTTCTTATCATATGAACAATACACAACTGCACTATGGTTTTTGGAAAAATACTATTTATAGCCTCTGGAAAACCTTTAAGACCATCAACACATGCAACATATATTTGTTCTACACCACGATTCTTTAGTGCTGTTACTACCTGCATCCAAAATTTAGACCCCTCATTCTTTCCTATCCAAATACCTAACAGCTCTTTCGTGCCTTCCATATTAACTCCGATAGCCAAATATACTGCTTTATTGATTATTATTTGATGATCCCTCCCTTTAACATAAATACAATCTAAGTACACTATAGGATATATACTCTCAAGTACTCGATTCTGCCAAGCGCTAACATCTTCTAAAATGCCATCAGTGACCTTTGATATTAACTCAGATGATACCTTAGTAGAATATAGTTCTTCCAAGTGACCCTGTATCTCCCTAATGGTCATACCTCTAGCATATAGGGATATTACTTTATCATCAAACCCTTCAAATTTACGAACTCCTTTAGGAATTATAAGTGGGGCAAATTCTCCGTCCCGGTCTCTTGGAACCTCTATGCTCAATGTGCGACCTTCAGGATCTATTAAAGTCTTATCATAATGACCATTACGTCTGTTATATCCCACATTCCGCTCCAAAATATCAAAATAAAATAATTATTGAATAATTAATGCAAAAAGTATTCACTAAGAATGAGTAATATTATAGAGTACACTAAGTGATGAGAATAGAAA
>DYDT01000096.1 GCA_020404485.1 Rickettsia endosymbiont of Diachasma alloeum
AACAATTTAAAACTGAAGTAATACAATAGATAACAAGGAGATTAGGATGAGCAATAAACTACCACCATAACCGGCAAAGAAAACTGTCACCCCTCGGCAAAGAAAACTGTCATTGCATAAGCATGAGAGCTAAGTAACCCATGTATAAAATCGTTAGGGTGGTGCTTATAATCTTGATTATTTAAAATGATTTTACTTTCGATTTTTTGTATAAAATCACCAGAAGAATTAGGCGCTTCCCCCCAGCTTACATTACCGATAAAGTCATTATTCTGGATTTTGCTTGCTATTTCTTCTAGCTGCAATATTGTTAAGGGTATATCTTTAAGGTCAAGATGTACAAAATTAGGGTCGTTTTCTTCTAATTTAGTGATAAGTGCTTGATATTTATTTATAGAACTCATAAAGATTAAGTTGAATTTTCACAAGGGATTATAAATTAAATTTTATAATTTTCAACTATTACATTATTTACTATGAATTTTTTTTACCTATAATCCTTTATCAAAATCAGCATTTTTAAATATAAAAGTTAAGGCAGCTGCTAAAAGTAATGACATTAAAGAGTTCATTATAATTAACGATACACCTCACCTAAAATTATCTGTTAAAGCATTACCAGAACAAGGCAAAGCTAATGAAGAGATTATAAATTTTTTAGCAAAAGAGTGGCAGTTATTGCGTAGTAATTTAGAGATTACCAAAGGACATACTAACAACTTAAAAACAATTTTAATAAAAAATATTGATGAGAAGTATTTAAATTTGATTTTAAATTCCTATATTAAGTAAATAAAGTTTTGTTGTAATTTTCCCGTCATTGCGAGGAGATGCATAGCATCGACGCGGCAATCTCAGGATATTTCTATGAGATTGCCACGCTCACTTATGTTCGCTCGCAATGACGTTGTTCATGTAACAAAACCAACAACAAGAATTTAAATTGGATTTAGTATGACACAAGAAAAAAAGAAATTTGATGCCGAAGTTGGTAAGATTTTAAACTTAATGATTCACTCTCTTTATAGTAATAAAGAGATTTTTATGCGGGAGTTAATTTCTAACGCTTCTGATGCTTGCGATAAGCTGCGTTATTTATCTCAAAGTGAAGCTGAATTAGTAGCCGGTGACTCTAGCTTTAAAATTACTGTTAAAGTCGATAAAAATAATGGTCAGGTTATCATCCGTGATAACGGCATTGGTATGAATAAAGAGGATTTAATTGAGAATCTAGGCACTATTGCAAGATCAGGTACAGCAAATTTCCTTAAAAATCTTTCAGGGGATTCTAAAAAAGATAATATGCTAATCGGTCAGTTTGGAGTGGGTTTTTATTCAAGCTTTATGGTAGCCGATAAAGTTACTGTAACTTCAAGGAAAGCCGGTGAAGATAAAGTATATGTTTGGGAATCGCAAGGAGAAGGCGAATATATTGTATCAGACTCTGACAGAGAATTTAGCAGAGGCACAGAAATTGCTTTGCATATTAAAAAGGAAGAGGATAGTTTCCTGGATCATTTCCGATTAAAGCATATAGTTAAAAGCTATTCCGATCATATAGCCGTGCCAATATATTTCTTTGATGCAGGGGATAATAACGAAATACAGTTAAATTCCGCATCAGCTTTATGGACAAGATCAAAATCCGAAATCACCGAAGAACAATATAAAGAATTTTATAAAAGCTTATCTTATGCTGTGGATGATCCTTGGATTACGATGCATAACAAAAACGAGGGAGCTATAGAATTTACAAATCTATTATTCATTCCATCAAGTAAAACATATGATTTATTTCATCCTGATCGTAAAAGACGAGTAAAATTATACATCAAAAGAGTATTTATTTCTGATGAGAATATTGATTTAATCCCGTCATATCTAAGATTTTTACGAGGCGTGGTTGATTCAGAGGATTTACCGCTAAATATTAGCCGTGAATCGTTGCAACATAATAATGTACTTGAGAAAATCAAGAATGCTATCACTAAAAGAGTCCTAGGCGAACTTAAGAAAAAGAAAGAAGAAGCTATGGATGAATATAATAATTTTTGGGCTAATTTTGGTGGAGCTTTAAAGGAAGGTCTATGTGAGGCTACAACCGATCATGAAAAATTGTTAGAAGTATGTATATTTAGAAGTGCTTTGCATAATAAAATGATTAGCCTTGATGAATATATAAAAGGCTTTAAAGATGGGCAGAATACTATATATTATTTAAGCGGTGATAATCCTGATAAGCTGCTTTCAAGCCCGCAAATAGAGGGGTTATTAAGTAAAAATATCGACGTGTTATTATTTACTGATACTGTTGATGATTTCTGGGTAAATGTTAATAGCGAGTATAAAGGGCATGCGATTAAATCAGCTACAAGAAGCGATATTGATGTAGACCAAGCTACTTCATCGTCAGAAGAAAAAAATAAGGATGATAAAAAATCCGATGATGAATATAAATCATTGACTGATTATTTTAAAGAGGTTTTAGGGATTTTAGTTAAAGATGTTAAGATATCTAAAAAGTTGACTTTTAGCCCTGCTTGTCTTGCCGTTAGTGAAGCCGCTATGGATATTCGTATGGAACGATTTTTGATCGAGCAAAAGCAAATAGCGAGTGCCTCCGCTAAAAATTTAGAGCTAAACCCTAAAAATAAGATCATAGAAAAAATCTTTAATGACTTAAAAGCGGATAATAAAAATAACGAGGAGCTAGTTAAGTTAATATTCGATCAAGCTTGTATTTTAGAGGGTGAACCGGTAGCAGATACAGGTGCTTTTTCAAAAAGACTCAATGATATTGTACAAAAAGCTATATTATAGCTTTTAAATTATTTAGTTTTAATATAGAATAAGGCTGTTCTCTGTCATTCCCACGAAAACGGGAATTCAGAAGAGCATTAAAAATGTCCAATTGTAGAGTTTAGAATTAATAAAATGGATTCCTGCCTTTGCGGGAATGACAGAAAAAATGTCTTATTACGATACTATATTTAGCAATCATATAGATAAAATTAAAAACGAGGGAAGATATCGGGAGTTTAAAGCCTTAAAAAGGCAAGCCGATAATTTTCCTTTTGCTATGTGCGAAGATAAGCAAATAGTCATGTGGTGTATCAACGACTATTTGGGTATGAGTAAACATCAAAAAGTAGTGCAGGCTGCTTTAGATGCTGTGCTGAAATACGGCGTTGGCTCAGGCGGTACTAGGAATATTGGCGGTAATAATACCGCTATTCTTGAGCTTGAACAGGAGCTAGCAAGTTTACATAACAAAGAAGCCGCCTTAGTTTTTACTTCCGGCTTTGTCGCTAATGACACAACTCTTGCGACGCTTGCTAAAATTATGCCTGATCTTGTCTTTTTTTCCGATGAGCTAAATCATGCCTCGATCATTGCCGGCATTACCGCTTCTAAAGCCGAAAAGCATATATATAGGCATTTAGACGTTAAGCACTTAGAAGAATTACTACAATCAGTTGATATTAATAGACCGAAAATTATTGTTTTTGAGTCTGCTTATTCTATGGATGGCTTCTTTTCCCCTGTTAAAGATATAATCAATTTAGCTAAAAAATATAATGCTTTAACATTTATTGATGAAGTTCATACAGTAGGTTTATATGGCAAAACTGGTGCAGGTATTGCCGAGCTTCTCAATTGTAGCGATGAAATCGATATTATCCAAGGAACACTTGCCAAAGCATACGGCACTATTGGTGGTTATATAACCGCAAACCATAGCCTAATTGATGCCATTAGATTAACGGCGTCAGGTTTTATTTTTACTACTTCATTGCCGCCAGTAATTTCTACCGCTGCAACGCATAGTATTAGGCATTTAAAAGAATCTAATCAAGAACGAAAAACACACCAGCAAGTGGTTAGCAAACTTAAAAGCTCTTTTGACCGTTTTAACATTCCTTATTTAAAAAATGAAAGCCATATAGTGCCAATAATTATCGGTGATCATATCAAGGCTGCCAAAGCTTCTAACATGCTGCTTAATGAGTACGGTATTTACGTTCAACATATCAATTTCCCTACTGTTCCTCGAGGAACTGAACGCCTAAGAATTATCCCAACTCCCGCACATACCGATGAAATGATAAATGCTTTATCTACTGCTTTAGTGCAAATATTTGCAAAACTCGGTTTAGAGCTACCTTTTGCTCAAGAGCTGAATGAGGAAGTACGCTTAAACCTTATAGCTTAGTCCATGCGGTTTAATTAACGATGGTTCGAAAAATGTTTTCAATGTCATCCCGTGGCTTGTCCGGTGTTGTTGCATGGATTGGGAAACACTCTTAACGTCATTCCCGCTTAAGGCTTGCTTGCGTGGATACCAAGTCGTCATTGCGAATGAGCGAAGCGAATGTGGCAATCCAGGAAAAATAATAAAAATGCTATAAGCTAGCATTTTTATACTGGATTGCTTCATCAATTACTTCGTAATTTCCTCGCAATGACGGGAAAAATGATCCACGCAACAATGCCTCCCCGCGTAGGCGGGGATTCAGGCATAAAGCGAGATAAAATCGAGCTTTTAATTCTAAAAATTTGTCGTATCTCACCTTCCGCTGCAAAATATTAATTATTATGCATTATTATTTAATTTTAACTTTCACACTATTTTGCTATTAATTTAGCCATGTTAATTTGTATTTTTTTGCCATATTAAAGGT
>DYDT01000097.1 GCA_020404485.1 Rickettsia endosymbiont of Diachasma alloeum
AATCGCTGATTCTTTAAATTCAGCTGGATATACCTTTGGTTTTATATCTGTCATTTTTATCCTTTCTGTTAATATCGTCTATTATTAACTGTCCGGAAAACTATAGCCACATCATTTTTATGATCTATAACAATTCTTCTTCCGCTTTCTTCAATTATTTCTTTTATCATTGGTAATTCATCTATTGTAAATCCTGACCACATATTAATAAAACTAACTCTCAGAATGTTTTTATTTTTTTTAGGCTTAAAATTTTCTATGCCATATATGCAGACAAATATTAGTAAAATTGATACACAAACTATAAAAACTTTTCTTAACATTTGAATTATCGATTTACTCCTCTATTTGTTGTGTTGGTGGATTTTCTGCTTCTACCTCAATAATTTCAGATTTGGAAGAAACAATTTGATAGCGTTCAAGACTTGTAGGTAACGTTTTATTTCCCGAATCAATGCCAAGTTTCTGAATATTTTTAACTCTTGACATAAAATTACGATTAAAAGAAGCCGCAAATTTATCATAATTAGTAACCATATTATGCAGATTATTGCCAATTTTTTGCGAATAATCTGCTATAGTACCAATAGAGCTTAGTAACTTTCTTACTTCTTCAATAATTACTTTATAATTTTCTGAGCGTCTATGGTCAGTAATTTGAAATTTTGCGAATGAAAGCATATTCATAAGCCCACTAGGACCTACTGGGAAAATACTACAGCCCCAAGCTTTTTGTAGAAAATTAGGATCAGCTGCAATAACTTTTTCAACGGCTTGTTCAGTGGGTAAAAACATCAAAGTAATGACGTTGTTATAATTCTGCTCTTTTTTATTTAAGTCAGCTAAAATATTTTCAGCATAATCTTTATTGGCTAGCGACTTTAAATGATAATTCATAGTTTTGCTAAGATTCCCACTATTATCCTGCTCATCAACTAAAAACTTGGAAGCTTTTGAATCAATCACCATCAAATTACCGGAAGGTAGAAAAATAAGTGCATCAGGTCTTAATTTAGTACTATCTGAGGTAGTTAAACCATATTGCATGATGAAATCTAAATTAGAACGTAATCCTGATGATTTTAAGATATTTTCGAGAGTAATCTCAGCAAGTAGCCCTGCCCCAATAGGCGAAAGTAGCGACTGTTTGATTAAGTCCACTGTGCTTTTAGACTGCTCAATATCTTTGTTAAGCGTTCCTACCATAGTAATTAAACGCTCAAACTCGCTATTAAATTTTCCTGAAGCAATAGCAATGTTTTTCTCAGCTAGCTCTCTTGCTGCTGTGTTTTCCATTTTGTGGATCTCAATAAGTTGTTTGGATAGATCCTTGCCTAGATCAAATAAAGCAGCTTTAGCCGAAGAAAAAGACTCACTACGTATTTTTTCGGAATCTTTAATAGATTGTTCTTGATACTCTACTCTGCACTTTAGTTGTTCAATTTTTTGTAAGTAAGCTATTTTTTCTTGATTAAGCAGCTGATTATGATTAGAGAGTTCTAAATTTTGATCTGTTAAGAATTGTAGCTGAGTTTTTAAAGTTTTGATCCTTATACAAAACCAAATATTTAAGCTTACTAAGATGAGTAAAACTATTGAGGCACTTAATAGTAAATAGGTCATAAATTATAATAAGCATTTTTGATTTTAATTATACTTGGATCTTTTTAAATTTGCACTCTTTATTGCTGTTTATTAAAATAATATTAAAATTTTAATAAACAGCTTGCAAAAGTTTAAATATTAATATATATTAAGCTCCTCAAAATAAAAATATTCTCACTACATGACAATTTTTCATTTTGTTATCTCCGGATGGCAAAATATTGAGTACAAAAGCCTTATCCAACGTGCTGATTGGGTAGAAATATTATACAAAATAGTAACCAATGTAT
>DYDT01000098.1 GCA_020404485.1 Rickettsia endosymbiont of Diachasma alloeum
GGAGCGGATTGATCTGTCATATATGAACCAAGTATTTTTGCCTCTATCATCATGAATTATCAAAAAAATTCAACCATTTAGTCCTTACATCTCTAAAAATTGTCATGTAGTAAGATTTTCTCAGCAAATATTATTCTGTATTGCTTGAAGATTGGTAACTACTTCGTGCAAAGCGTAATATAAAAATATTAATATTTTCGTTATGTTTAACCTTAAAAATGGTTAATAATAAAATTAATATTTTTACTCTGTATTTTAATTAATATTAATAATAAAAAAGGAATAGAAGAAATAATTAATCATTGTTAAAACAATAAAATTTTTCTGGTACATAAATTTGTTCTATAAACAACACGCTACTTTTAATTGAAAAATATTAATTATGTATAATAAGAATATGAATAAAGCTAAGTTTTAAAAGAAAGTAAGAACATTAAATTATAACTTAGAATTGTTTTTTATTTATTAAAGAAAATTAAATTTTGTAGATTTTTTGTAATAACTTCGTAAAACCTAAATAAAATTTAATTTTTCCGCTTAAATATAATTAATTTTAATCATAGTTAAAATTTTATTAAGATGAGTTAATATATACTAAGTATGGTATCAAGTGGATAAGTTAGTAATTACTGCTTTTATTGTTAAATAAGCTAATATTTACATATTTTTGAATAAACAAATTGATTTGTTGCAAATAATGGAGTATATAATATAGGAAATTAACTCTCGGGGCGTAGCGCAGCCTGGTAGCGCATCTGGTTTGGGACCAGAGGGTCGGGAGTTCGAATCTCTCCGCCCCGACCATTATGAATATAAATTAATGTCAAAAGACGATCTCATTCAGTTTACAGGTACAGTAATTGAGCTTGCACCTAACGCTACTTTTAGAGTGAAGTTGGAAAATGGTCATGTAATTATTGCTCACACCGCTGGTAGAATGCGTAAAAATCGTATTAGAATATTATTGGGTGATAAAGTTACAGTAGAAATGACCCCTTACGATTTAACTAAGGGACGTGTAATTCTTCGTCACCAATCTTAAGCATGCAATATCGATCAAAAAACCTACCTATAATACTAGCATCACAGTCGCCTGCAAGGGTTGAGCTTCTTAAAAGAATTAAAATTACACCTGCACAAATTATTCCAGCAGATATAGACGAAACACCTAATCTACGTGAATCACCAAATCACTTAGCTACAAGGCTTGCTTACGAAAAAGCTACAAAAGTTGCCTCTCAAATAGAAGATTCTGCTATTATCATAGCAGCAGATACTGTAACGGCACTTGGAAGAAGAATATTGCCCAAAGCAAGCAGTCCTGAAGCAGTAAGATATTGTATAAATATATTATCCGGACGTCGTCATCGCGTTTATACAGGTTTATGTATTATCAAAAAAGATAAAGATCAATTGGTCATTAGGCAGAAAATAGTCCAAACAGTCGTTAAGTTTAAAAGATTAAGTGAAGAAGAGCTAAATTTTTATTGCTCACTAGATGAGGGAATTGATAAAGCTGGAGGATGTAAAATCTCTGGTTATGCCGAAGCTTTCATTTCATTTATTGCTGGCTCTTATTCAAATGTTATGGGACTGCCATTATTTGAAACAGTAAACTCCCTAAATTCTCTGGGATTTATAAGTTACAACTCAACCACTACCGGCTGAGAGCCGGTAGGTTGATGGTAGGCACTGGAAATGCCTTAGAATTTAAGCTAAAGCTTATTCCAATCTAATGTTAGAAATAGCAATTGGTTTATGAGCTTCTGTATGGTTATTTATATACTCATTAATTACTTCATCTGTAATATGACCACTTGTTGTACTAAAATAACC
>DYDT01000099.1 GCA_020404485.1 Rickettsia endosymbiont of Diachasma alloeum
TGAACAAAATCCTTTAAAATGCTTCAAAAGTTTCGGGGATATCTGGAATGGCATACTGCTAATTTTTTAGTCCCGTATAACACATATCATAATACTTAGCAATAGATGCGACAGAACCGTCATAGTTGTATTAATTAAAATATCAACTACATACCAATATTTGCTTAATGCGAGTTTCTTTTATTAAAATGAATTTTATCTCCAAATCTAATGGTAATTTGTCCAAAGTCCAATAGCTGAGATACCTGAGGAATAAAATACGCAGAACTAAATTTGCCTATCCCCGAGGCAAGCCCGCGGGGTATTGACGGCAAATTTTCCTTTGGACCGTCCTGCTTTGATGCCAATAATCGTGGCAAGCCACGGGGAATTTAACCCAACAGAGATTAAAAAAGCACTAATCATACATCCAGTATCACATGCAAGTGAGATACTAGGGATAGTATTTAATACTAAAATGTCTAATAAAAATACCAAACAAAAAGTACACAAGGAAAATATGGGGAAAGTATTGCCGCTCCCAAAAAGCAGAAAAAAGAATTGACATAGTTACCCTACACAGTTAACATTTTTGTATAGATAAAGTTAAGTAATAAAGAAGTAGTAAAGCATTTAGCAACAAAAAATTAAAATATAAAGTAGGCTATATGGATAATAATAAACAAGACGATAAAAATGTAAATAATGAACAAACGCAACTGAATTATAGCACCAGCAGTAATATTCAGGAACAAAAAGAAAATACTGGCGGCAAGAATACTACGTCAACACCAGAGGAAGTAACATCACTACCAAACGCTAATATAGAAGTGGTGCAAAATACTGCTCAGGCAGTGAATGCATCTAATGAAGCTCAGAAGCCAGAAGTGATAACAGATGACCCTGTTGAGAATGATAAGAAAAGTGTTAATAATGAGCAAAAACAATCACAATTAGATGTTAATATAATAGCAACCCAAGATAAGGCAGATGGTATTAATGCAAATAAAGAAACTCAGGATAAGAGGGCAGAGACACAGCTAGACAAAGAAAAGGTAGTAGAAACTGAGCTAGATAGACTGTTATCTAGAATAGATAAAGGAGAACCTACGAAAAAATTAGAAGATGCTCAAGTTAAAAACGTACTTGGTGATATTCAAGCACAAATGGCATCTGCTCTTAACAATTATGCAGAGTTAGGTAGATTGGCTGGTGCTTTAGCTGCTCTTGCTGCAAGTACAAATAATCCTGAGTTATTGGAAAAAATTAAATCTATGCAAGTTGCTGTTGGCAGCAAGGCAGAAACTGCCGAGCAGAATATACGCAATGATGTCACTTCAGATAATCTTGAGGCACAAGAATCAATAGAGCAGATAGAACAAAAAGCTAATATAGCACAGTATACAGCAATAAAAGATGATTTTCATAAAACATTAGATGAAGATTTAGCATTATTAGATGCTGCTATTAATCCGAGTAGAGCATCTCCAGAGCAAACAAGAATATTAGAGGATAATTTAACAGACGCAGAAAGAGAGGGGTTAAAAAGAAAGGCTCAACTCAAAAAAGAAGGCTATGAACATGTATACAACATCAAAGAAAATGCTGAGAAAGAAATAGAGCAAAATAATACAAAAATTACTGAAATTGACGAAAGACTCAAAGCTACTAAAGACGATAATCAAAGACAATCATTAGAAGCTGACAAACAACAATATATAAAAGCAAATGAAGTAAGACAAAAAGAACTCGACGATCATGTAAAAGAAGAGCTTGCAAAGAGAGATAAGGAAAGAGAAACACTTGCCGAATTCACTAAATTAAAAGAAAGAGTAAAAAAATATCCAACTACTGCCAAAAGATTCGTGCGCGAGCATTTTGAATTACATGCAGCAGAATATGACAAAAATCCTGACCGCACTGCAATAAATGAATTGCACACCATGGCTAGAAAAGTGGGCTTAGCAAAAGAACTAGGCGTTTTTCCTGATCCTCAAGAGATTGACCAAATACAGAGTGTGCAAAAAATTGATGGAAGACAAGAAGTCATTAAACAGGACTTAAATAAAGTAATAAATCACGTGCATGACAAATATTCAGGCAGACCTATTCCTAAGGAGGAAACGGATGAGATAGCAAATAGCATAGTACATAATTTAGGTTATGCCGAGCATGCAAAAATTATAGCAGAGAAAAAACAAGTCACTGAAATTACTAATGCAAAAACCAATACTGTGTTGCCACCACCTAAAACGCCTGCAATAGATCAGAAAGGACCGGGAGGGGGAATGCCAGGGGGAGGAACTGGAGGTCGCGGGGTATAGTAATCAAATTAAAATAAAGGAAAATTTATGAAATGGAATAGGAACCCACATGATAATAGTATAGATAGTTATCTTACTAAGATATATGTTAATAAAGGAAAATTTGAAAAAGTTATTAAAGAATATCAGGAAGATAGAGAAGTACAAAGTAGTACAGAATATAGGATGATACCATCAGAAGACAAAATTGCAACAGACACAGGTTTTGCCGCTGGTGCATGGCATTTATTCACAAACTTTATTATTGGAGCAAAAGAAGTGGATTATTATTTAGCAGAGTGTTTTTTAGATGGTTTTGGCGTTACAAAAGATACTACATTAGCTCATTTAACACTGAGCATAGGTGCTAAACTTGGAGATAAAAAATCACAAGAATATCTAAATAAAAATAATATAAGTATACCTCAGCATATCGACAAATTAGCAGATAAATGTGTAACTGAAATAAAAAAGTATGAAGCAGATGTCAAAGGAAGAGATGTGACATGGGAAGAAATGGTAGCGATAGCTAAGAACTTTGATTATTTTGTGAAGAAAGAGCATAATATTTCCTATTACAATAGTATCAAAGAGGATTGTGCTGGTATGAGAGAATACTGTGTATGTATTGAGCCTATCATGGAAGATAACGCAAAAATACAAGTAGATATGACGGGTCAGGAGGGTAGTAGTTGTTGCTGTGTCATCATTTAACAATAGCAAGAGCAAATACTTAACGATCTCTATCTTCGCCTTTTTGATTACTCAGAGATTTGGTAGAAGTAGTATTCTTAAGGTGTTGATTTTGAGGAGCGGAGACTCTGGAGAATGTTCATAGCACTGTGTCAAATTAGCAACTCCTCCCAAAATTTAGTCTGTTTGGAAAGTAAATGGCTCTGTCCAAGTAATTGTGTAAATTTATAGTCCCTTTGGTGGTTAAAACCTCCATCTTCCAGATGGAAAAGCTTTAGCTTGCCATGTGTGCCCATGATGCACTAGCATCATAAGCACCATGAGTTCAATACATCAGGCAAGTCACCTCACAGGTTACTATCTCGCTATCACAAAGTATAGTAGAAATTATCCTGTGCAAGGATTTACTGTAGGTTTAATTGTAGAAGTCAAGATTTGATCTTACAGTACACTATAAATTTTATATCTGAATATCTGATAAATTATTACTGTCAGAAGAGTATTCAAGATATAAGATTTCATTATTTTTTTCAACA
>DYDT01000100.1 GCA_020404485.1 Rickettsia endosymbiont of Diachasma alloeum
AAACCTTTAATATGGCAAAAAAATACAAATTAACATGGCTAAATTAATAGCAAAATAGTGTGAAAGTTAAAATTAAATAATAATGCATAATAATTAATATTTTGCAGCGGAAGGTGAGTTTTAAGTAATTTTATAATAAATATTAATTTATATTAATATTTTCTTGACTATTCTGTAATTCCTAATACATTGCAACGCTGATTATTAAAATGAATAAATAAGTAGAATTATGATAATAGCACTAAGTAAATTAACAAAAAATTTTTTCAATTCGTTTGGAAGAAACAATTCTTTTAAACCTGCTTCTTTTAAGGCTAATGATGAATTTATATTCGGTGAAAAGAATATAATTGAATTTAATAAAGTTGAACAATCTAAAAAACAAAATATAACTTCTGATAAGGTAAAATTTTTTATTATCGTTAAATTAAAAAGTATACTTCCTACTACCTATTTTAAAAAAGCTTTGGATACGATCTCAGATGAAAGATTAATAGATGTAATAAATACTACTTCATGTAAAAATTTAGAAAAAATTATTATTTCAAATCATGATTTACCACAAGTGATACAAAATATTTCTATTGAAAAAAATACCCAGATACTTAACTTATTTCACAACACAAATTATATTGAAGATTATATGCCTCATGTTGAAACGTTAGGTATTGATGATGTGTATTGTTCTAAAGCAATACTGGTTTTTAATTAATATATAAATAGCGAATTACTTCTGTAATTTGCTATTTATGGTGCTTATTTTAGCATCAGGTGGGCGGATATAAAGCGGTTCTATAGCACTGTTTAACTCCGCACTGTTTGCAAGCAAACTTGCTACATATCTACAAATAATAAAAGCTTTAACTCTGGCAAAACGTGGCAGAATTATTATATTTGGCAGATTTTTAACTTGAGTATATATAAATTCAAGACCGCTACCACAACAAATTATATTTCCTTTCTCGTTCTTAAGCAGCTCTATAGCATAATCAAAATCTATTAATAGCGGCTCATTTGCTTTACCTGATTTATCAAAAATCTTTAGATAAAGCTGACTACGATAGGCATTTAAAAATACATATATTTTATCGTAATCTTTAACCTGCCCTATAGCTCTAAAATAAGCATGCTCAAAATTACTAACCGCTACACCTTTAATATTTTCTTTGGAAAATAATATACCCTTAGCACAAGCAAGCCCTATTCTAATACCAGTAAAACTACCAGGACCATTTGTTACCGCTAGATAATCCAGCTCATCATACAAACACTGAGAAGCTTTCATTACTTGTTCTATCATCGGCATTAGCTTTTCTGCCTGCATAGACGGACGTAATTCCTCCGCATATGCTAAGATATTGTCGTTATCTGAAAGTGCTACCGATGTCGTATTATTTGCCGTATCAAATGCTAAAATTTTCATGAGTTATAATGACTGAATCTATAACCCAGTAGAACCGAAGCCGCCACTACCTCTTGCAGTATCCTCAAGAGTGTCGCTTTCTTTCCATGATATACGCTCATATTTTGATATTATCATTTGAGCAATTCTCATACCTTTTTCTATAACAAAATCATCTTTGCCTAAATTAATAAGAATAACTTTTATCTCACCACGATAATCAGCATCAATAGTACCAGGGGAATTAGCAACTGTAATGCCATTTTTGGCAGCAAGCCCCGAACGTGGTCTTATCTGTGCTTCAAATAATTCCGGTAGTGCAATAGCGATACCAGTTGGAACTAGCTGTATCTCGCCTGCTTTTATAGTTATAGGTTGCTCGTTTGCTGCCGTTAAATCCATACCTGCACTGTGATCTGTAGCGTATTCGGGCAGTTTACCGAAAAAATTATCTAATTTCTTAATTTTAACTTGTGTTATAGTCATGTTACTTTATATCAAATTTATCGTTAATAATCTTATTTTCAACTGCATTAATTAAGGAGTCAGCAAAATTATCAGTTAATATTTTGCTTGCCATACCAAGCTTCTTTTTAATCCATGGCTGTTTAGCACAAAGATACTGCAATTTAATATTATCACCAAATTTAGCTTTCATAGTACTATACATATCGCCAAGGTCATCAATTAAACCATAATCAAGAGCTGTTCGTCCTGCCCAGAATTCGCCATTAAATAAAATATCGTCTTGCTGAGTTAATTTACCGACTCTTCTTGTTTTTACATAATCAACAAAATGTTCATAAACTTGCTTTTGTAGATCTTTAATAATTTTTACATCCTCTTTATTAATAGGTTTGAAAGGATCTAAAACTGCTTTATTTTTCCCCTCTGTATAGACTCTTCTTTCTATTCCAAGCTTATTAATTGCTTCATGAAAGCCAAAGCCACTTGAGACTACACCGATACTACCTATAATCGACCTATGCAAGGCATATATTTGATCCCCAGCACAAGCTAGCCAATAGCCGCCCGATGCTGCCATATCTTCTATAAAGCTATAAATTTTGATTTTGTGTTCTTGAGCAAGTG
>DYDT01000101.1 GCA_020404485.1 Rickettsia endosymbiont of Diachasma alloeum
AAAATTCTGAAATTCCTGGTATTTTTGCTGTCGTATAACTTCGTATAATGTATGCTATACGAAGTTATTACGCTATTTCTAACATTAGATTGGAATAAGCTTTAGCTTAAATTCTAAGGCACTTCCAGTGCCTACCATCAACCTACCGGCTCTCAGCCGGTAGTGGTTGAGTTATATTCTTCCTAGCACTTCTGATATCTTTTAAGCATTCATGGACTTTTTCGAAGACTTGTTTAGGGAGGATAGAAGTATTAATTTGTAAAAATTCGTCATCTTTTAGCTTAATGAAGAAAGAGGGTTCTTGAAATTCTGGACCATCGATTTCTCTAGCAATCTTTATATAATAACCAATAATATGGCTGTTATAATAATCGCTTTTACTGATCATTTTTTTAGCTATCTTATTAATATTCATATCAGTTTTAGCAGTATAAGTAACAGTCAGTGCGATACCTAGCATAAGCCTTTGTCTATGACTAAAGGGAATATCTGAAGATAGAATAAATTCTGAAACGAAATTAGCTCTAAGTGTTTTATCGATGTTTTTATTATACTGGGCAAGCATTATAGCTAATTCCACAGTTATTAGAGTTGTATTATCTGGATTAATTAGAAGATATTTTACAGCTTCAATATATTGATCGATTTTACATATATTTCTATCAAATTTTACTAATCTTTTGACTCGCTCATAAATAATATCTTTTTTTCTTTCATTATCTGGTAGTGAATCAAATCTTACCCCTTCTTTTAAGCCATAATTTGAAATGATAATTTTTTCTGGAGAAAATACTTTAATCATCGCTTTTATTACTAAAACAGCGTTATAATTAATCGCTTTTTGTTCATAATAGCTAAGCTTTAACTTATCGATTTGTGATAATTTTTCCAAATATAACTCAAATTCTACACGGCTTATTTCAAAATTATGTAAATTTTTAAGAGGGTAATTAATAGACTCCATATATATGCGGCTCATTAAACGTAATGCACCACCGATTAAATATAAATTAAGATAATGCGTAAGACCAAATTCCTTTTCAATTAATTCAGTAATAAGCCCAAGATTATCAAAATTATTATTAGCAATAATCCGTGTGCCAAGCGGTAGCGATTTTAACTTACCAACTTTTTTATCCGCAATTTGTGCAATCTCTAAACTGCCGCCGCCAAGATCAGCTACAATACCTGAAGCGTCACTAATTCCAGAAATTAACCCAGCGGCAGTTAAATAAGCTTCACGTTCACCTGAAATAATCTCAACTTCAATATTAAATTTCTTTTTAATTATTGCTGTAAATTCTTTTGCTTTAGGGTGACCTCTGAGTATAGCAGTTGCAACACATCTAATATTAGTAACGGAAAGCTTATTGAAGATATGAATAAGATATTGTAGAGATAAATATGTTTGATGTTTTATGTCTAAATTATCTAAATTAAGTAGATTAGTTAGATAATTTTTGAATTTATAATTAAAAATTTCAGGAGCTCCAAGCTCATCGGTTTCATAAACTACAGCTCTTAAAGCATTTGAACCGATATCAATAATAGCTGAACGCATCTTAGTATATACTTCTTTTCTTTTAAGAGTAGAAAATTATACTCAAATCATTTGGGTATATATTACTCACTGTTTTCTGGAGCAACAGCAGCCTCTTCTGTCTCATTAGAAGTTTCGTTATTATTTGCTCGCGGATCAAAAGGTACTTGAGTAGGTACAAAAGTCGGCGGTAATAATCTACTAGTAAAAAACTTATCCTCAAAATATTTAATCTTACGAGATTTTATCGGAGGAAAAGACTCTATTAAAACAATCTGCTCGTCTCTCGGTAACTGTATTACTTCTTGAGGTAAAAGTAAAGCCCTTTGAACTTGAGAAACATTTTGTGTTCTAGTAGAAATATTAAGATCAAAAAATATAGGCTTACTGAATGATCTTTGTTCTACAGTTTTATTACCGACTAATTGTGATATTAAATTTGCAGTTTCATAGTTGTTAGCAGCAAAGGTAATACGATATGTTGAGTTAGATAAGAAAGAGTTCATACCAGCATCTTCATATGTTCCTTTTAGCTGCTGTGTATCTTGAATAATTAAGAATAAACGAACTCTATAACCCCTGAAATAAGCAATACCTGCTTTGAACGTATCCATTTTACCAAGTGTTGGGAACTCATCAAGTAAGAACATCACGCCATAAGGTTCTTCTTTTAAATCAGGCATTTTTCGGCTTAAAAACTCTGTAGCTTGCTGATAAAATACCTGCATTAATTTCTGCAACCGTTGTATATTGTCAGGAGTAAGACCCACATATACAGTTGTTTTTATTTTCTTGAATTCTTGCACGTTAAAGTCAGAAGAAGCAGTAGCAGAGTCAATTAATGGGTTTGCCCATAACTCAAGTGAAGAGTTCATGGTTGATATAACACCTGAGCGTTCCTTATCGGCTTTTTGTAGGAAAGCTGCAATATTCATATATGCAACAGGGTGAATTATCCCGCCTAAAGTATCAAGCACGACCGCTAGATTATAGACTATGTCATCACTTCTCATGGTACGCACTACTTCACCAAAGGATTTGGTTTTAACAGGATCGGCTATTAAATATAAGGTTACGCCCAAGAATAAGCTTCGTGCTTCGTTATTCCAGAAATCCTTTTCAGGCATGATAAGGTTTGAAATTTTTTGTACGTCATCAACCATTTGTCCAGGCTTAGTACTAACCCAGTCAATCGGATTATAGCAGTGAGTAATACCATCTGGGTTAGATGGTTCCCATACAAAGACTTTTTGACCTTGTTTCTCACGCCAACCGCTCGTTAAGCCATGGTTTTCAAGTTTTATATCATGAACAACTACTGAATCACTCCAAAATAATAGGTTGGGTATAACGAAACCTACACCTTTACCAGAACCAGTAGGAGCAAATAATAAGGCGTGCTGGAATCCATCAGCAACAAAATAACCACCACTATCAACCCCAATTAGCATACCTTTTTTAGCTCTAAGACCAGCCGATTCAACATCTGCAGGACTTGCCCACCTAGCATCACCATAGACTTTTTCAGGTTGCTCAAAAAATTGTAGCGATTTGATTCTCTCAAAGTTTTTAATGTAAAATATTATAACGACGAAAGCAGGACCAAGAAGTGAAGCAAGTAGCTTTAATTTTAAATAGTTATAATCAGAGATTTTTAATTGTCCCCAAACGCTAACAAGCCAATAAGCCCATTTATAAGCGATATTTATAGCAGTTACATCTACTCCAAGAGCTCCAATTTCATTGGTAAAAATTGCAACAAATGCACCACTTATCCATAAGGTACTAAAAATAACAACCGGATGAATTATAGCATGACCGAATATATTTCTAGTGACTTTGAGTATGTTATGCCATTCCATTTAGTAATCCTTGATTTTATTTTTATGTCATTGCGAGCGACTAAAAGGAGCGTGGCAATCTCAGGAGTATTGTACTGTTTTATGAGATTGCCGCGTCGATGTTATGCATCTCCTCGCAATGACACTATAGTCTATACCATTCCTGTGGCGTTTTTATTCTTTTTATAATATACTTCCGATACGTATCTTTTACCGCCACTGCCACGTTTTAATTGTACTACAATATCTACAACTGTTAAAATATATTTTTTTACTTCTTCAGGTGGCATACCAAGATCAGCTTGCATTACCATCAATTTTAGTTGTTCAATTGCCATAGCAGGACTATCAGCATGAAGTGTTGATATAGAACCTGGGTGACCAGTATTAATAGCTCGCAGGAAACTAAAAGCTTCTTTACCTCGAAGCTCACCAACTATAATTCTATCAGGTCTTAAACGCAAACACGCTTCTATTAAATCTTGAGTAGTAACGTTTGCTCGTCCTTGTCCGCCTTTAGAAGCAAGCAAATGAACTCTATTAGGATGACTAGATAATACAACCTCACGGGCATCTTCTACTGTAATTAATCTTTCCAATTGAGGTATTTCAGTAAGTGCTGCATTAGTGAAAGTAGTTTTACCTGTTGAAGTACCGCCGCTAATTATAATATTTTTCTTTGAAATAACTGCATGTTTGATAAATTCTTTTATCTTTTTTTCAGCTAAATATCCGTTTAGAATTATTTCATCTTGATCTATTAAACTTTCTGTTGCAGTTTTATCAAAAGCTCCCATTTTAGCGTATTCGTCTAGAGTTAGGTTCATACCGCTCGGCTTTCTTATAGAATAAATGATTTGTCCTATTTCACAAGCAGGCGGAAATACTATTTGAATACGATAGCCATTTGGAAGTGTTGCTGAAAGTAAAGGCTTTTCTTCTGAGATCATTTGTTCAGTAGATTGAGCAACTAAACGTCCAAGCGAAAGTAAATGTTCCGCGTCAAGCTCTGGTAATTGTTTAGAATATATATCACCTTTTTTCTCAACCCATGCTTCTCCAGGTTTATTAACCATAATCTCATTAATACCATCTTCAGCAAATAGTTCTTTAAACGGTAATAAAAAAGTCTCTAAGGCAGCAAATGCATCACTCATTTGACTACCTTTGATTTTGTTAAAACAGTAACAGGGAATTTATAATCCTTA
>DYDT01000102.1 GCA_020404485.1 Rickettsia endosymbiont of Diachasma alloeum
CATTGGTTACTATTTTGTATAATATTTCTACCCAATCAGCACGTTGGATAAGGCTTTTGCACTCAATATTTTGCCATCCGGAGATAACAAAATGAAAAATTGTCATGTAGTGAGAAATTAAATAAATAACTTCATATGTAGGTAAAAAATAACCAGGATTAAAATTAATTCCCCCTTTACGTTGCCATATAATAATTTGTCTCACTGGAAAACCTGATACTATGTCTTGACGATCTTGTAGAACTCCTCCTTGAACTCTCCATTTATGATTATAGAAAATAGCCCCATCATCTGCTATCACCCTAAGCATTTCATTTAAGCATGCTCTTTGCCATTTAACATATTCATCATGCGGCATGCAATCAGTATGGTTTTTATAACCGTTCATTAAAGCTGCATTTGACCATTTACCACCACGCCCATCCTTCATACCATTACCAGTAGAATTTTTTAAGTTATATGGTGGAGAAGTTACAATTAAATCTATTGCTTGATTTGGAATTTGGTGCATTATTTTCAAAGAATCACCACAAATAATCTTATTTATAAAATCTTGAGGAAATAACATAAAAACTAATTCTGAATCGATGCTATAAAATTAATTGCAATTTCAATCCCTCTACTATCTATTGAATGAGCAAGCCTAGTTAATTTATGCCCGCTATGAGGTATATGATATTTGGATAAATAGTGCGAAGCGTTATACATTTCATTAACGCTTACCACATCATCTAGCTCTCCATGAATCAAACATATAGGCGTAAGCTTATTATTAATCTCAGCAGGTGGAATTAATGCACCTGAAAAACCTATGGTAGCATAAAACGGCTCTTTCTGAATGAGAGTTAAATATAGCCCGATCATAGTGCCTTGCGAAAATCCAATAATTATCGTATCTTTATTGATTAAAGTTAGCTCTTCTTGTTTTTGTTTTATTATATCTTCTAGCTTAGAAATATTTTTTACCAGAAGCTTAGATATAATATCAGGGTTACGATCCTGCAAGCTAAACCATTGCCTGCCATATGGAGCCATATCATAAGGTTCGATGCCGTGCGGCGAAATAAAATGACAATCAGGCAAATTATTTTGAATGTAAGGTACTAACCCTATTAGATCATGACCATCCGAGCCAACACCGTGCAGTAATACTACTAATTTTTTTGCCGGCTGCTTTATACTTGCTATTTCAGGATATTCAAAGTTTTTGTTCATGTTGTTTTGTAATTTGTTATATTGTATATGTCATTCCCGCGTAAGGCTTGCTTGCGTTGGTACTAAGTCGTCTGAGCTACGCGAATGAAATGAGCGTGGCAAAATCCAGAAAAAATAATAAAAATGCTATAAGCTAGCACTTTTATACTGGATTGCGTACGTACAATTACTTCGTAATTTCCTTAGCTCAGACGACAAAACTGATCCACGCGGGCAATGCCGCCACGGGATGATATGGAAAAATTGAGCTATACAATAACACTGAATAAATCGTAAAGTGATAGAAACCAAATAAAGGTTAACAATGCTAGCTTCATATGCTTCTGATCCGCTTAAAAGCAGAGAAAGATTATACAGAGAAATACCGACTTCTGACCGCAATGAATTTGAGCGGGATCGTGATCGTATCATCCATACTAATGCATTCAGGCGTTTGCAGTATAAAACTCAGGTTTTTATTAATCATGAGGGCGATCATTATAGAAATAGGCTAACTCATTCTTTAGAAGTCTCAACAGTTGCTCGTTCGATTGCCAACACCTTAAACCTGTCAAGCGATTTAGCTGAGACTATAGCACTTGCTCATGATCTGGGACATACGCCCTTTGGTCATGCAGGGGAGATAGCTTTGAATGAGTGCATGAAAGAGCATAATGGCTTTTCTCATAATGCTCAATCTCTAAAAATATTAACCTTACTCGAAAAAAGATATGCTGCCTATAGAGGAGTAAATCTTACTTGGGAAGTTTTAGAAGGTATAGTAAAGCATAATGGTCCTATAAGCGGTGAGGTAAATGAGTATATAGCCGAGTATAATAGCCAAAATGATTTAGAGCTTAATACTTACGCTTCTGCTGAAGCTCAAATAGCAGCACTTGCCGACGATATTAGCTATATTTCACATGATTTGGAAGATAGTATCGGTGCTAAAATTATCGATTTTAATAATCTTGCTGAACTTAAATATATTGATCAGCAGGTTTTTGAACTTAAATCGAAATACAAGAATATAAGCTCCTCTTGCTTGATCTATGAAGTAGTACGCAAGCTAATGCATGAACTAATTACCGATTTATTATGGCAAACTAAAACTAATATAAATAAAGAAAAAATTACTCATATAGATGAAATACGCAACCTAAATTATCAAATAGTCGATTTTACGGAAAAAACTAATGAGCGGATTAAAGAGATTAAAAAATTTCTACATGAGCGGGTTTATAAAAGTAATAGAATTACCGCAATCAGCCTTAAATGTACTAAAATCGTACAAGGCTTATTTAAGGTTTATATGGAGGATGTTAACTTACTGCCTATTAATTGGAAGATACAAATAGATTCTAACGATCCAAATAGTAAAGCTAGAATTATTGCCGATTATATAGCTGGTATGACTGACCGCTTTGCTATTCAAGAATATAACCAACTTTGCTCTTTAAATTTCAATAACATTTAATCATGAATATATTTAACAAACTAAAACACGATATAATTACTGCAAGTACGCAGTTATATAATAATTCTGAAATAGCAAATAATGCTAGTATTGAAACCCCGAAAGATAGCTTTAACGGCGATTTATCAAGTAATATCGCAATGATTATTGCTGCCAAAGAAAACATTCCTCCTCGTGAAGTTGCGTTAAAATTCAAAGAAATTCTTAATAAACTACCATATATCGCAAGCATAGAAATAGCAGGACCAGGGTTTATTAATTTTACTATCAAAGCCGATAGCTGGCACACTGCAATTGAAGATATTTTACAAAACGAATCTAAATTTTTTGAAATTGACATAGATAAAAACAAAAATATCAATATTGAGTATGTTTCCGCTAATCCAACCGGACCGATGCATATAGGACATGCAAGAGGTGCGGTATATGGGGACGTACTTGCTAATATTCTAAAAAAAGTAGGATATCCTGTTACGAAAGAATATTATGTTAACGATGCAGGTTCACAAATAAATGATTTAGTAAGTACAGTAATATTACGTTATAGAGAAGCTTTAGGCGAAAAAATTATTATTACTGATGGGTTATATCCAGGAGAGTATTTAATTTCTGTCGGGCAAGCTTTAGCTAAAGAATATGGTGATAAATTATTAAGTATGGATGAGCCGGAAAGGTTTAGAATAGTTAAAAATTTTGCTATCCAAAAAATGCTAGATTTAAATAAAGAAGATTTAAAAGAGCTGGGTGTTAAGCACGATATATTCTTTTCTGAGCAGACATTACACGATAATGGTGAGATAGAAAAAACTGTTAAATTACTAACCGATATGGGGCTAATTTATGAAGGTAGCCTGCCTGCTCCTAAAGGTAAGGTCCACGCAGAATGGGAAAACAGAACTCAAGAATTATTTAAATCTACTAAATATGGTGATGATCAAGATCGTCCGATAAAAAAAGCCGATGGAAGTTGGACATATTTTGCCTCCGATCTTGCATATGCAAAAGATAAAATAGATAGAGGAGCAAATCACTTAATTTATGTACTTGGTGCTGATCATAGCGGGTATGTCAAAAGAATCGAAGCTATTGTTAAAGCTCTAGGCAAAGAGCAGGTTAAAGTTGATGTTAAAATCTGCCAATTAGTAAATTTTGTTGAAAATGGTATGCCAGTTAAGATGTCAAAGCGTCTTGGAACTTTTGCTAGTGTGCAAGACGTAAATAATGAAGTAGGCAAAGACATTATAAGGTTTATGATGTTAACAAGAGAAAATAACAAAACGCTTGATTTTGACCTAGTAAAAGTAAAAGAACAATCTAAAGAAAACCCTATATTTTATGTCCAATATGCACATGTTAGAACGCTATCGATATTATCGAAAGCTATGGAAACGATTCCGCAATCTTATAATAGCTTTGAAGCTGGCACATATGATTTATCGCTATTATCATCGGAAGAAGAGATTGAGATAATAAAGCTCTTAGCTAGCTGGACGAAAACTTTGGAAACAGCAGCAAAATATTTTGAACCACACAGAGTAGCGTTTTATTTGATAAATCTAGCTTCAAAATTTCATGCTTTATGGAACTTTGGTAAGGAAAATAACGATTACAGGTTCATAATAGAAAATAATGAAGAACTAACAACAGCACGTCTTGCTCTTGCCAAAGCCATACAAAAAATTATCGCTAGCGGTCTTGAGGTTATAGGTGTAGAACCGATGGAAAGGATGTAATACAATCGTCATTGCGAGCGGTCTTCTAATGTCATTCCCACGTAGGTATTGTTGCGTGGATTAAAAAATGTTCTATATGTCATTCCTGCGAAAGCAGGAATCTAGTATAAAGCTGTCATACCGTGACTTGATCCCGGTATCTCAGGACACAGTCTGTGAGCAGGATGACAATATAATTGACTGGATTCCTGCTTTCGCAGGAATGACATCGAAACCACGCAACAATGAATCCCATAGACAAGCAACTAGATGACATCTCAAATATTTTATATATGATCAACAATATTTTCTTTAAAATATGTCTAGGAGTTTTAATAAGCGTTACTGCTATTTATTTTGCTTATCAATATTACCAAGATAGTAAGCCAGTAATTACTATTGATGCAGACGCACTACCTACAAAAATAAAACCTTCTAAAGTAGAAGATATTATGTCGTCTGCGGTGCATAGTACTATATATGAAAACCTTATTTCTAAAAATACCAACCTTAAAAATGCAAAACTTCTTCCTGAACCTGAAAAGCCTGTTAATATAAATTCACGCAATCAAAATGATGACCCTTTTGATATAGATTCTTCGGATGATATATCAAATCTGCTTTCTTTAATAGAACCAAATAATGCTTCACAAAAAAATGAGACAGATTTAAATATAATAAAACGTGATAAAGAAAGTACAGATAGCAATAAAAATATAAAAAGTTATAATAACCTTATTAGTTATAAAGTGCAGCTTGGTTCAGTAAAATCGGAAGCAGATGCAATAAATGAAGGTGAGAGAATAAAAAAGAAATTTCCAAAAATTCTAAAAAATGCTGTTATTACTACTCAAAAAGTTAAATGTGACGATGGAAAATTTTTCTATTTAATATTAGCCGGTAATTATGATAATCTGAGTCAAGCAAAAGCAGTCTGTAAGAAACTGTCACAGAATAAGCAAAGCTGTGTATTAAAATAATAATACAAAATTGAAATTGAATAAATGTATCAAATGTGATACTATGTTTAATAATGTTCACACAAATTATGGTAATTTATGACAGCTAAAAGATTGTTAGTTTTTTTGGATGAAAAAACTTTTGATGACATTACAAATTTGGCAAAAATTAATAAATTATCTTCTTCTAAAATAGCAAAAAAGCTTATTATGGATAGTCTTGATCTAGAAGAAGATATGTATTTTTCAAGACTAGCAGATAAAAGATTAGAAGAAACTAAACATTGGATAAAGCACGAAGAGTTTTGGAAATAATATGTATAATATTATTTATTCTGATCGTGTTAAATTTAAAGATGCTCCAAGACTTTCTTCTCCTATCAGAATTATTATAAAGTCTGCTATTGATGAAAAACTACTTCTTGATCCAGTAAAGTTTGGCAAACCTTTAAGATATAACTTTAAAAATTGTCGTTCTTTAAAAGTAGGTGATTATAGAGTAATTTATCAGATCGAAGGTATTACTATTCAAATATTAACAATAGGACACCGCAAAGATTGTTACAATTATGAAAGAAGCTAAAATAGAAAATATTGATTTTGGAAGTGCTTTGTCCGAACGTTATCTTGCTTATGCACTCTCAACGATTATGTCACGTTCACTTCCTGACGTACGTGATGGGTTAAAGCCTGTACATCGCAGATTATTATACGCAATGTTGCAGTTGAGGCTTGAGCCGACTTCCGGCTATAAGAAATGTGCAAGGGTAGTAGGTGACGTAATTGGTAAATATCACCCACACGGTGACGTTGCGGTATATGATACTTTAGTGCGTCTTGCTCAACATTTTTCGCTCCGCTATCCTTTAATTGACGGACAGGGTAATTTTGGCTCTATCGATGGCGATAATGCGGCAGCAATGCGTTACACCGAATCACGTATGACGGAAATATGTACGCTTCTTATGGAAGATATCGACAAAGATACGGTAGATTTCCGCCCAACATATGACGATTCTGATTTAGAGCCGGTCATAATGCCGGCAAGCTTTCCGAATCTGCTTGCTAACGGCTCGGAGGGGATAGCGGTCGGTATGGCAACCAACATACCGCCTCATAATTTGCATGAGCTTTGCGATGCTTTAATGCATTTAATCGATCATCCAAAATCTGAAATTAGCGACATGACGAATTTCATTAAAGGACCTGATTTTCCGACTGGCGGTATAATTATTGATAAAAGTGATGTTATCACTAGTGCCTATATGACGGGACGCGGTAGCTTTAGGGTAAGGGCTAGATGGGAAAAAGAAGAGCTAAGCTATAGTACTTATCAGATAGTTGTAACCGAAATACCTTATCAAGTTCAGAAGTCAAAGCTTATAGAGCAAATTGCGATATTACTTAAGGATAAAAAAATACCACTTGTTAGTAATATCAGGGATGAGTCAACCGATATTATCAAGCTTGTTATCGAGCCAAGAGATCGCAGTTGTGATCCACAAATAGTTATGGAGTCTCTATTTAAACTAACGAATTTAGAGAGCCGAATTCAGCTAAATATGAATGTCATCGGTAGTAATAACGTACCGAAAGTGATGAATATTTTAGAAGTTTTACAGGAATTTTTGAGCCATAGACAAAATATTATTACCCGTAGATCGACTTATCTTTTAAACAAAATAAAGCATCGTTTAGAAATTCTAGAAGGACTTAGAATAGCTCATCTAAACCTTGATGAGATTATTAAAATTATCCGTGAAGAGGATGAGCCAAAAGCGATAATGATGCAGCGTTTTAAACTAACCGAAATTCAGGTAGAGGCAATATTAAATACCCGTCTTCGTTCGCTTCGCAAACTTGAAGAACAAGAAATTATAGCTGAACATAGCAATTTGCAAAAGCAACAAGCCACACTTGAGAAAATCTTAAATAATCCAAAAGAGTTATGGAAAGTTGTCAAAAAAGAAATAAAAGCCGTACAGGCTAAATTTGGCTTAAACACTGCGATAGGAGCAAGGCGAACTAGTTTTGAAGAAGTGACACTGACGAATCAAGTAGTTGATATAACAGCTTTCATTGCTAAAGAACCAATCACAATTATATGTTCAAAAATGGGGTGGTTGCGTTCGCTAAAAGGTCATAATAATGATTTATCAAGTATTAAATATAAAGAGGGGGATGCAGAAAAGTTTATTTTAGAAGCTTACACAACTGATAAAATATTGATAATCAGCTCAGAAGGAAGATTTTTTACCCTTCTTGCCGATAATATTTCTAAAGGTAAAGGTACAGGTGAGTCTATAAAATTGCTTGTAGATATAGGCAATAATGATATTACTGAGATTTTAGTCTATAAGCCAGATCAGCTTTTATTGCTTGCAAGTAGTATAGGTAAAGGATTTGTGGTTAATTCAAACGAGGTAATGGCTCAAACAAAAACAGGTAAGCAAATTATGAATGTGCCAAGCGGTCATACATGTATAGCTTGTTTGCCGATTAATGGTGATAGTATTGCTTGCATTGGTGAAAGTCGCAAGCTATTGGTGTTTAATATCGATGAAATACCGGAAATGAAAAAAGGGCAAGGCGTAACACTGCAAAAGTTTAAAAACGCAAAGCTTTTAGATATTAAAATATTTAATAGGGAAGATGGCTTAAGCTGGAATAGTAACGGGAAAGTAAAACTTGAGAAGAATATTATTGCATTTTTAGGCAAACGAGGCAGCACCGGCAAATTACCACCTATGGGTTTTCCAAAAAATAATAGATTTAGTTAAATCATAGGCGTCATCTAGTCGTTAATTTATAATACTCACAGTATTCTCTGATAGGGCAGATATCACAGTCGGGCTTTCTTGCTTTGCATATATATCTGCCGTGCAGAATTAACCAATGATGAGCGTGGCTTAGCCATTTTCCATCAATAATTTGCAGTAGCTCTTTTTCCACTACTTCAGGAGTATTACCTTTAGCAAGCCCTATTCTCTTCGCTACTCTAAATACATGCGTATCAACTGCCATTGTTGGCAAGCCGAATAAACAATTTAGTACAACATTTGCCGTTTTTCTTCCAACACCAGGCAGTTTTACTAACTCCTCAAAGTTATTCGGTACTTTGCTGTCATAATTACTTATTAATATCTGACATAAAGCGATAATATTTTTTGCTTTGCTATTAAATAACCCAATAGATTTTATGTATTTTTTTAAGCCCTCTTCACCAAGCCCTAAAATTTTTTCCGGTGTATCATAAATTTCAAACAAAGATTTAGTGGCTAAATTTACTGACACATCTGTTGCTTGAGCTGATAATATTACCGCTACTAATAAGGTAAAATCATTTTTATAAACTAACTCGGTTTTTGGGTGTTCGTTATTCTTACTAAAAACCTCAAAAATTTTATTAACTATCTGTGCTTGCATGGTGTATAATACTAAGAATAAATAATCTTATCTTATATATCAGGTTTTTAATGTCAGAAAATAAAAGTTTTAAATTTATAGAAAATGAAATAAAAAATAATAAAGTAGTGTTGTTCATGAAAGGCACTAAGGAAGCCCCTATGTGTGGATTTTCCGGTAAAGTAGTTGCTATTTTGACTAAGCTAGGAACAAAATTTCATGATATCGATGTTTTATCAGCCCCTGAATTGCGTGAGTCTTTAAAAGTTTTTAGTGATTGGCCAACATTCCCACAATTATATATTAATGGTGAATTAGTCGGAGGTTGCGATATCGTATCAGAATTATATAGTAGCGGTGAATTAGAAAAAATGCTGAAATAATATTGTCATACCGCAACTTTAGTGTCATTCCCGGGTAGGCTTTGTTGCGTGGATTAGTTTGAAAATACTATAAGTAAGTAGAACAAAACCTATTTAAAATAATAAAATTTTAAATAGGTAATGATGAACAGAAAATATAGACACTTATCTCGCGAAGAGAGATATGAAATAAAAAG
>DYDT01000103.1 GCA_020404485.1 Rickettsia endosymbiont of Diachasma alloeum
GCCATTATCCATAGTAATAGTCTTTCTCACACTACTTGGCAGAGTTTTGATCTTTTTTAAAAACCCAGTGGTAACTGTTTTAGCTCTCTTGGAGTTATTCAGCACTAAAATAATCTTTCGTAATAACTTCGTATGGCATACATTATACGAAGTTATACGTTTACCCCTATCAATAATATGTTCGTTTAATTTGAAAGGGATTCCTCACTCTTTTCCAAATTAAATTTCGTCTATCTGTTATTTATTTACCAAAGATATATTTTTCTGAAATAAAGCCTTTTTGTATGTAGCTAGGTAGTTTTAATAATTCTTGTTTTAATTCATTATCTACTCCATTAGTTTCAAATTTACGATCAACTAAAAAGATTGTAGGAGTAGTGTTATGATTAAAGAAGAAGTCAAAATTCGGTTTGTTATCGGAATATCGATATACACGCGGGAAGTGATAAGCATGGGTAATAATAGCAATTTTGGCATTATTTAGGTCAATATTGCCGTCCTCATGTTCTTTATATAAAGTTTTAAATTGTCCTCCGGTGTTAGCCTGATTTTCTGGTAGGGCAAAGATATAGAAATTCTCTTTTGGATAATCCTTAATCTCATTTTTGTCTAAATCTTCTTGTAGCAAACTATTACCTTCTACTCCACCATTAAACAAAATCATCGGTCCATATTCTTTTAATTCGTTATAAGTTAAATCAGATACTTGCTTACTAAGTTTTTTAGCCGCTACTTGCTTGGCAATATCTATGCCAAGTCTCATTCTATTATAGCCATCTTCTTTGTCTACAGCCCCTATATTTTGAGCATGAGAAATAATCGGCATTTTGTTATAAGAATGTCTTGCCGATAAAACCCATACATATTTTATATCTTTATCTATTTGTGGATTTTCGGTTGCATAAATATTTTGTATTTCTGAAATGAAACTTTTACGCACTAGTTCGTCAATAAGTTCTAAATTATTAAGATCAGTTATTATTTGCTTAAAATGTCGATCTTGAGTAAATTTTTGATAGTTTTGAAATCCTAGAACTGAAACTATAGCTATAATAATTACAGAAGTAGCGATGCCTAATTTTTTACAGTTTTTCATATTGTTATAGAATTAGGTTGAAATATGGAGATGGGATATCATTTCCTGTCATTGCGAGGAGCGATGCGACGCGGTAATCTCATGAAGTAAGACTCTCCTGAGATTGCTTCGTCAAAACTTACAGTTTTTCTTCGCAATGACGCAAAAATTGATCTATTGACTCCACGGGATTTCTCCAACTGCCTGTTGAAGAATTCGTTCATTATTATTTCCCACTGCCAGCATTCATAGCTAGACTTGCTGAGACGCATTTTTCAAGATCGCCATCAAGTACGCCCTTAGTGTCGGATGTTTCGTAATCGGTGCGTAAATCTTTCACCATTTGGTATGGCTGCAACACGTACGATCTAATCTGATGCCCCCAGCTATTATCCGTCTTTGCGGCATTCTGCTCATTGACGCTATCAGTACGTTTTTGCATTTCAAGCTCATAAAGCTTTGCTTGTAGCATTTTCATAGCTTGAGCTTTATTTTTGTGCTGCGATCTGTCACTTTGGCATTGTGTAACTGTGCCGGTCGGTATGTGAGTGATACGCACGGCTGAATCGGTGGTATTAACGTGTTGTCCTCCCGCTCCTGATGCTCTAAAAGTATCGATTCTTAAATCTTTATCCTCAATAGTAATTGCTATATTGTCGTCAATTTCCGGATATACCCAACTACTTGCAAAGCTGGTCATGCGTTTGCCTGCTGCATTAAACGGTGAAATACGCACCAGCCTATGCACCCCTGCTTCAGTTTTAAGCCAGCCATAAGCACGCTTGCCGATTATCCTAATCGTGCATGATTTGATGCCTGCTTCTTCGCCGTTAATCATATTGATTATCTCAGTTTTAAAGCCTAATCTTTCGGCAAAACGTAAATACATACGCATCATGATAGATGCCCAGTCATGGCTTTCTGTTCCGCCGGCTCCGGCATTTATTTCTAAAAAGCAGTTATTATTATCGGCTTCACCTAAAAACAAACATTCAGTTTCAAATTTTGCTGCAATAGTGTTTAAGGATTGTAAATCTTTCTCAACTTGCTGCATTATCTCTAGATCATTTTCGGCTTCAGCCATTTCTTCAAGCTCTAACGCATCTTTTAGATTAGATTTAATTTTATTATAAGCTCCTAATTGTTCTTCTAGAGTACTTTTTTCTCGAAGTAATTTTTGAGCACTAGCCTGATCATTCCATAGATCAGGATTTGCTGTTAGCTCCTCTAACTCTGCTAATCTAGCTGCTGACGTTTCGACGTCAAAGTGACCTCCGAAGCAGTTCTAAAGACTGCTCAATTTTCTTAACGTAATTCTCTAGTTCCGCTCGCATTATTTTTTCCTGTTATATATTTTAGTTTTATTGTATATTATCGTGACTATAGCCGTCATTACGAGGAAAAACTATAAGTTTTGACGAAGCAATCTCAGGATTTATACTCTATTTTATGAGATTGCCACGTCAAGGCTTCGCCTCTCTTCGCAATGACGGAGATGATAAAACGCAAATTATATCACAATAATTATGAATAATCAAAAATATATAAGGAACTTCTCAATAATTGCTCATATCGATCACGGTAAATCTACTTTAGCCGATCGATTAATTGAGTATTGCGGCGGTCTGCAGGCTAGAGAAATGAGCCAGCAAGTATTAGATTCAATGGATATCGAGAAAGAACGAGGTATAACAATCAAAGCCCAGACTGTGCGGCTTGTACATAAGGCTAAAGACGGTAATACTTATTATCTAAATTTGATGGATACCCCTGGGCATGTCGATTTCGCTTATGAGGTTAGTAGATCGCTTGCAGCGTGTGAGGGTTCATTATTAGTGGTTGATAGTACGCAAGGGGTGGAGGCTCAAACTCTTGCAAATGTTTATCAAGCAATTGAGAATGACCATGAAATAGTACCAGTACTTAATAAGATTGATCTACCGGCTTCAGAACCTGACCAGGTAAAGCAGCAAATAGAGGATATAATCGGGATTGATGCAAGTGAAGCGGTATTGATTTCTGCCAAAAGTGGTATAGGTATTGATTTAGTTTTAGAAGCGATCGTAAATAAGTTGCCTCCGCCAAAAGAGAGTAGTACGGATATTTTAAAAGCATTGCTTGTTGATAGTTGGTATGACCCGTATCTTGGTGTTGTTATTCTAGTGCGTGTTATTGACGGATCGTTACGTAAGAATATGAAAGTCAAAATGATGGCGACAAATTCGGTTTATACAATAGAGAATGTTGGATATTTCACTCCTAAAAAACATATTTCGGATGTTTTACATGCAGGAGAAATCGGTTTTTTTACTGCTTCTATAAAACAGGTAGCAGATTGTAAAGTTGGTGATACTATTACTGATGAAAAGAAACCTTGCAAGCAAGCTCTGCCTGGGTTTAAACCAAACTTGCCGGTAGTATTTTGCGGGCTTTATCCGACAGATAGCTCGGAATTTGAGCATTTAAAGGATTCGCTGGCAAAGTTACGTCTTAACGATGCCAGTTTTGAGTATGAAATGGAAAGTTCTTCTGCTTTGGGGGTTGGTTTTAGGTGCGGCTTTTTAGGGTTACTACATTTAGAGATTATACAAGAGCGTTTAAGTAGAGAATTTGATTTAGATTTAATCACTACTGCTCCAAGTGTGGTATATAAAATTCATATACGTGAGGGTGAAAGTCTAGAGATTCATAATCCTGCCGATTTACCTGATTTGCAAAAAATCGATTCAATGGAAGAACCTTGGATCAAAGCAACTATAATGGTACCTGATGAGTTTTTAGGTGCAGTATTAACGCTTTGTACTGAAAAAAGAGGCATGCAGCTGGATCATAGCTATATAGCAAATAGGGCAAAAGTAGTATATAAATTACCCCTAAATGAAATAGTATATGACTTTTACGATCGTTTAAAAAGTTGCTCCAAAGGTTATGCAAGTTTTGAGTGGCAAATGGATACATACGAACCATCTGAGCTTGTTAAACTTGGGATTTTGGTTAACGGAGAGGCAGTTGATGCGTTATCGACAATCGTACATCGCTCTCGTGCTGAGCAGAGGGGTAGGGCGTTGTGCGTAAGGCTAAAGGACTTGATACCGAGACAGCAGATCGATATTGCAATTCAGGCAAGTATCGGTAGCCGTATTATTGCCCGTGAAACTATTAAGGCATTGCGTAAAGATGTATTATCTAAATGCTACGGCGGTGATATAACCCGTAAGCGTAAGCTGCTTGAGAAGCAAAAAGCTGGTAAGAAGAGAATGAGGCAGTACGGCAATATCGATATCCCACAATCTGCCTTTATTGCTGCGTTGAAGATAGGGGATGAGTAATAAGGCTTTATCCTATTGAACTAGACTCAACCACTACCGGCTGAGAGCCGGTAGGTTGATGGTAGGCACTGGAAGTGCCTTAGAATTTAAGCTCAAGCTTATTCCAATCTAATGTTATCGTATAACTTCGTATAATGTATGCTATACGAAGTTATTACGGAGCTATAAGCAAACAATCTTTCTTAGCTAAGGTAAATGAAGCTGGCA
>DYDT01000104.1 GCA_020404485.1 Rickettsia endosymbiont of Diachasma alloeum
GCTCATAAACCAACTGCTATTTCTAACATTAGATTGGAATAAGCTTTAGCTTAAATTCTAAGGCACTTCCAGTGCCTACCATCAACCTACCGGCTCTCAGCCGGTAGTGGTTGAGTATTTAAAAGTTAATATGGGTAATATGCGGCTTGAACAATTTCGTGTATTATTTTTGAACAAACAAAATATTTTGATTGCTGATGAAGTTTTAAGCCAAGGAACTATAGATCAAGCAGCTGTATATCCACGAGAAATAATTAAAAGAGCGTTGTTTAATGAAGCGAGTAATATTATACTTGTTCACAATCATCCAAGTGGGAGCCCTGATCCCTCAAAAGCTGATATTGATATGACAAATATAATAGTAGATATGTGTAAAACAATAAATATTGTAGTGCATGATCATGTAATTATCAGTAATAATAAATATTTTAGCTTTAAATCTAACATGTTACTATGAATATAAATAGCTATATTTTATTATTTATTTTTTCTTTTATAGCAACTACTATATTAACATATATATTGACCAAATATTTTAAGATAATTGGTTTAGTTGATATACCTAGTCAGCGTCGCTCTCATAATAAGATCACCCCACGTGGTGGTGGTCTTGCTATTGTAGTTGTTGTAATGGCTGCTTTAAGCAGTTTTGAATATATAACAAGTGGTTTGCTTATTAACTCAGCAAAAATATTACCGCCATTATTTGTAATTGCAACAGTCTCTTTTCTAGACGACTTAAAACCCGTGCCGGTACTAATCCGGTTGATAACTCATTTAATTTGTTCTGCTTTTGTTATTTCTCTTTTTATTCCTCGGGATTTTGCTGTTAACATTCCTATTCCAATATATCTTATTTTTATTATACTAATTATAGCTTTAAGTGGTTTCGTTAATATATATAATTTTATGGATGGTATAGACGGCATGAGTTGTATAGAATCTATTCATCTATCAAGCACTATGCTTATATTATGTTTATTACAATTCCAGGTACTTGCTAATCCATATTTTATATTCAGCATAAATACCATTATACTTAGTTGTTCTATTGGATTTTTAATATTTAATTGGCAGCCGGCAAAAATATTCTTAGGAGATGTTGGTAGCATTAGCCTTGGTTTCTTGTTAGGTCTCTGTTTATTACTGCTTGCTACTACGAATATTAACTTATTTGTAGCTTGTTTTATCGCTAGCTTGTATTACTTAACCGATGCGGTACTGACTATATTAATTAGGTTAGTAAATAAAGAAAAAATTTGGCAACCTCACTTAAAGCATTTTTTCCAAAAAGCTGTCAAAAAAGGCAAATCTCATAAGCGGGTAGTATCGATTATAGCAGTTTGTAATGTATTTTTGATGATGTTATCAGTACTATCGTTATACTCACCTATAATATCTGTGATGCTTGCTTTAGCAGTAATTGCTTTAACTGTCAAAAGTTTATTAAGATGAAGCTAATTAAAGATGATGTTCATAAAATAGTTAGGCATATATTTGCAAGGCAGCATCCTTTGCTTCCTGAAATAATGATTAATTGGAACAAGATAGTCGGATTTAAATTTAGTGATAAGGCTTTACCTTTAAAAATAATTACCGATACTAACAAAAAGCAAAAGACTAATACGTTGTTCGTACAAACAGAAGATCATGCAATAGCTTTAGAAATATCCTTTTACCAAGAGATTATATTAGAACGCATCGCAGTTTATTTAGGCTTTAAGGCAATACACCAGATGCGAGTGACTGTCTATAAGCAAAAATAGTGGCATCACGGCATGCATTGTTGCGTGGTTCCGATGTCATTCTTAGCTAAAAGCAGGAATCCAGTATAAAGCGAGATAACCTAAGCTTTTAATTTTAAAAATTTGCTGTATTTATGCTTTTTTTTTCTGGATTCCTGCTTTCGCAGGAATGACATTGCGGGCGTTTTCCGATCCACGCAACAATGCCATCACGGCATGACACCGTATTAATTACAGTTTAGCGGAATATTTAATATACTAGTCCAAACTGTATCCCAGCCTTTTGCATGAGTAATATTAGGGAAAACCTTATACTTAACGCAGTTAAATGAGCTAGCTTTTATATAAAGTTCTGTAATAAAAGTTGGAACTCTTTTGTCATCTGCTCCGGAGAGATGTAATTGAGGGATGTAGCTAATTTGCTTTGCGTAATTTATTGGATTTAATGATTTAGTTAGATAACCACGATAATTATGATGCTTGTCAAATTTCTCAGTATCTAAATTACCGGCAATTATTATAATATCTTTCACATTACTATTTTGGGTTCTGTCGCATCTATTGCTAAGTATTATGATATGTGTTATACGGGACTAAAAAATTAGCAGTATGCCATTCCAGATATCCCCGACACTTTTGAAGCATTTTAAAGGATTTTGTTCATCACCTGAA
>DYDT01000105.1 GCA_020404485.1 Rickettsia endosymbiont of Diachasma alloeum
AATCGCTGATTCTTTAAATTCAGCTGGATATACCTTTGGTTTTATATCTGTCATTTTTATCCTTTCTGTTAATATCGTCTATTATTAACTGTCCGGAAAACTATAGCCACATCAATCTAGCAAAAGACGAAGAGCTAAAATTATTATTTAAGGATAAACTAGAGAAACTTGCCATCGAATTTTTATCAGAAGCCAAAAAAGACATAGAAGCACTGCATGAAATATTATGCGATGAAGATACAAATAATAAAAAAGAGCATAGATTATATGTATATATGCTATCTGATCAAGCAAAAGAGCAAGATACCCAAAATCTTATTTATGTAAAATCTCCTTATAAATTTAGTAAAAATGAGCTTGAAACATTAGATATTTATGTTCATCTTGCTCAATTACTCAATACTAATACAAGAGTAGAGTAAGGGGGGTACCTACCTACCATACAAACATTGATATTTAATGCAAAATATGCTAAAGTAATATTATAAAATTTAGCCACAATAGCGATAATTAATATTTAAAAAAATTTTCGGAGTAGAAGAGAATAAGGATTTATTGATATCGGTTATCAATTCTTATGAAATTACTGAATTATCTATAGCGAAAATAGAAAAACTAAAAGTAGAAATAGAGGCTTAAGTCGCTCTAATCGTGTAACTACTTTTCATCAATTCTTTTCTTAACTATGTTATAATTCTTCATTAGATAATTAAATTCTGCACCATAAATAAATATCATATTAATAATATAGAAAAATATTAATGTAACTATTATGCTACCAAGAGATCCATACATTAAATTCAGCTGGTTATAATAAACTATATAAGTTGAAAGTAAATAACCGCTTATTACCCATAATATTACTGTTAATAAAGCTCCTGGAAATACATCTATAAAGTTTAGTTTTACATTAGGTAGTATATAATATAAAGATGAGGCTCCTAGAAATAGTAAAACTAAGATTAAAACATATCTTATAAAATTTAAAATATTTTTATATTGTTCTATAGCTTCTAATAATACTGGAATTTTTGTGAAAACTATTGGAATAAATACTAGAAGAAACATGGTGAAAGTAATTAAAATACTAATTACAAGGAATTGTAAAATACTAAGTAATCGTCTTCTTATATAAGGGGGAGGGGACTTAATCTCATATACACGATTTAGAATGGTTCTTAAGCATTCTACAAAGGAAGAGGCTGTCCAAACACTACCTACGACTGCAAGATTCATTAAACTTTGTGGCGGTACACTTAACAATTCTTTTATTCTTTTTTCAATTGATTCTGTTGCTCGCTCTGGCATACTTTCTAAAAAAATTTGTATAAAATTTTGTCCAAGTTCTGAAGCACCTAAAAAGCTTGTTAAAGCTAGTAAAAATACTAAAAAAGGAAAAATAGATAAAAGTACCATAAATGACATATATCCGGAATGTTCGACTCCGTCATGCTCTATTGTTTTAAATAACGCAACATAAAGACAATTAAATATTTTTTTCATTAAATCAATTTCCGAAAATTAGTTAAAATGTTACTTGTATAAAGAAATATTTGAAATATTGCAAAGGAAATTAAATTTATCATTGTATTTATTTTATATTTTTCTATAATATCCTAATTATTATTTACTAAATAATTACAAAAAACTTAAAAAATGTTATTTTTTAGTTGTATATGATATTGACATGTGTTATTGTTTCCACTAATAATTTTATAAGTTTAATATTATATAATTATTAATAACTATAGTATAGTAGTTATTAATAATTATAAATATATAAAATAACCAAGGAGAAGAGAATGGCTAGAAAAAATGACATAATACAAAAAATCGATAGTTTTATAGGAAAGAAAATCTATTCCTTAAGGCTAGCAAAAGGATTATCTCGTCAACAACTTGCAGAGGTAATTGACGTTACCCATCAGCAATTACAAAAATACGAAAGAGCGATTAATAGAATTTCTGTAGGAAGACTTGTATTAATTGCTGAAGCATTAGATAGAAATATTGATTATTTCTTCGAAGGATTAGAAGAGGCAAATAAGCCACAACCTGTGCATACTCAACATCAACGTATGTGTATTGAAGTTTCAAGAAATTTTATGAAAATTCAAAGTACAGATGAGCAACAAGCTGTTAATAATCTAGTAAAATGTTTAGCTGGAAAAGATAAATTGAAAACCACTACCGCGTAAACAACTAGCTCTAAAATATCAGAATGCATTCGTAGCTCAGCTGGATAGAGTATTGCCCTCCGAAGGCAAAGGTCGTTGGTTCAAATCCAATCGAATGCACCAAATTAAAACAGCTAGTAGTCTAGTAGTTATTTATTTCATCTCGTCGATCCTCATGATGCCTTTTTTCACTTATCATTCTAAACTTGATGTTTTAGCCACATAAATAGAGAAAACAGGTTTAAGAAAAGAAGCCAACAATAATCGGCAATAATGGAACAAAAGAATTAGCTAAAGTTTTTATTTTCCATAATATAGATTATAGAACAATTAAATTTTTCGACAAGCCCTAAAGCAATCTGTGCACTAGTTAGCACCCAGGCATTAATATGATTCTAAAAATGAAGCTGCTTTAGAAATCGGTATAGCAGCTGCTTTATTAAATGACAATATTGAAAGTTAGCAATATTAGTTGGCTGGGACGGGAGGATTCGAACCTCCGGATGACGATACCAAAAACCGTTGCCTTACCACTTGGCGACGTCCCAATGTATGAATTTGCTGTTAGTTTAAGTTGACGCCCATGCATATTAAACAATATGTGACACATTTATAGACTTTATACCAATAAATAGCGGAAACGTCAATTACAATAATGCCTATAAAAATAAATTTATTTCATTATCAAGCCACTCTTTAGCAGTTGGGGATAATAAATGATGAATTTGTGTTTTAATTTTTTGGTAGTAATGCCTTATATAGCTTATTTCATCATTATTAAGTAGCTTAACATCAATTAGTTCTTTAGCGTAAGGCACTAAGCTTAGAGTTTCAAATTCCAGCCAGCCGTTATTTTCTTTTACATATATTAAATTTTCAATCCTAATACCATATTCCCCAGGAATATAAAACCCTGGTTCATTAGATAAAATCATACCAGCTTGTAGAATCGTTTTATTACGAAGATTTATACTTTGTGGACCTTCATGAACGCTTAAGAAGCTTCCAACACCATGCCCTGTGCCATGAGGATAATCTAGCGAATCTTGCCATAAATATTGCCGTGCTAATATATCAAGATTTGCTCCTGTAATAATATTTTTAGGGAATTTGGCTTTAGCTAAAGCAATATGCCCTTTAAGCACCTGTGTATAACGCTTTTTCTGCTCATCAGTAGCCATGCCTATCGTAATTGTTCTTGTTATATCAGTAGTAGCACCCTTATATTGACCGCCTGAATCGATAAGTAATATCCCCTGCCCCTCAATCTTCTTAGCGGTTTTAGCATCAGCCCTATAATGAATGATTGCACTATTTTCCCTAAAGCCACAAATAGCCGGAAAGCTATCTGAAACATAACCCCCTTGTTTAGCTCTATATTCGGTAAGTTTTAGACCAAGGGTATATTCGTTTAATATTTCGTCATTGCGAGCAGTCGCAGACTGCGTGGCAATCTCCTCATATTCTCCTGAGATTGCTTCGTCGACGCTTTGCGTCTTCTCGCAATGACGAGTACTTTTCTCCAAATCAGCAAAAAACTCACATAGCGCTACTGCATCTTTGATATGAAAATTTATTGCATGCTTAATTTCTACTTCGTTTTTACAAGCTTTAAGCATTAAACACGGATCTTTAGTTTTATATACTTTTTTACCCTCTATCAAATCCATTATATGAATAGATGCTATGCTGTCATCGATAAAAATATTATCCTGATCCCTTAAGATGTTCTCAAATTCTTCTTCAGGTAAAATCATTATTTCAGGACGCTCTTTAATAATTTCGGCGTTAATTCTTGTAGGGTCAATAAACAAATATAACTTTTCAGGAGTGATTATCACTTTAGCAAACATTAAAGGCGTATAAGCAACATCGCTAGCCCGCATATTTAATAACCAACATATAGAAGAGCTATCTAAGATGATTAAAGAATATTTTTCGGTGTCCATTTTTCTGGATTTAGTTTCCAAACTACGGAATGACATGTTACGGCATTTATCAATCTTCTCTATATGTGAGACACCTGCAAACTGGATATCATGTAAGTAAACTTGAGAATTTGGTTCAAATGGTTGATCTTGCCAAATTTTATTAATTAGATTACCATTAACTTTTTGTAAGGTTAGGTTTAAATTTGCTATAGCGGGATAAGTAAATAATTCCGTATCATACCCTGCTCTACTTAAATAATTTTCCCAAACAAATTTAGATATATCTTTTAAGTCAAAAATCTTAAAAAGCTGCGGGGCAAGTTCTTTACGTGCTTGTTCTAAATATCGACCATCAGTAAAGAATAGCACTATATCTTTGCATATGATAGCTATACCATTCGAGCCAGTAAAACCTGTAATATACTCAAGTCTCTTAGCATATTCAGGTACGTACTCGCTCATATATTTATCATTAGACGGAACTATATATCCATCTATGCCTTGCTCTTCAAATAAACTTCTTAGCGAATTAATACATTCTTTTACCATAAACTTTTTTTTATTATCCACCATCATTTAGTTGTTTGTTCGGCTTTGCTACATGGCTCGATTTCACTACGTGTTGACATTGCTTGCGTAGGCGGGAATCCAAAAAAAAATTAAATACGTTAAACCTCTAGCACTAAAAGCTTAGGTTATCTCGCTTTATACTAGATTCCTGCTTTTAGCTAAGAATGACATAGGACATTTTTCAATCCACGTAACAACGTCGCTAAAAGTTGCCAACTGTGTAAGCATACTGTATTTGATAGAATATTAAAACTAATAAATAAGAAAGTAATAAGATAAGTAGCAGAGAAATTACTAATATTTCTGGATGCCGTGGTCAAGCAATTAGATGACACCGAAAGTACTTTTCGATCTACATGGGCGGTGATAAAGGAAAAATTGAGAATTAAAGCCGTAGCGGTCAAAGACCGCTTGGCAATAGATAGGATTAGATTAGAAATTTACTCGTACTTTTAAACTACCTGAATGTGCTTCATACTGCTTAGCAAAAGTAGCAGTATAATTAACGCCATATTCCATCATATTATGTTTTAATGAAATACCAACACCTAAATTATAATCTACTTTATTACTTTTAAAGTTAATTGTTGGTAAAGTCTCATCTATACCTTGCAACTGAGCATTGATACTAAGAGTTTTATTTTTCAGAGAATAATTAACAAAGCTATATAATTCAGGTGTTATAGTTAACTTACCTTGATTTATATTCTTAAATGTTCTAACTCCTAATGTGCTACTTAATTTTTTATAATGTTTCTTCGCAACATTTTAATTTTGAAAATTAGTCCCAGTTTCTTTATATCCAGAATCTTTAATTAAAGAACCTGTCATTCCTAAGCTTGGTGTAATATAGATGTCATTACTTGTATGATAATTATATCCTAAAGACACGCTACCGCTATATAAATGTGATTTATATTTGCTTGATGCTACTCTTCGTACCATTACGTACATTTTTACCTCTTATAACACTTTCTGCATAAGATATAGTACCATCTATAAACCAATTATAATTCGGTATATTATAATGCGGTATATTATATGAACTATATAATGAGAACATATTAGTTCTTACTTTGTCTATATTACCTTTTCGTCAATCAAAATTATTAATATGTTAATAATTTAAACTTTATTATTATTCTAATGTAAGATTTGACTATTGAAGAAAAAAGAAAGTTTTTAAATTTTGTATTTAAATACTTAGACTTGAGGGGATTGTAGAAGTCAAGATTTGATCTTACAGTACACTATAAATTTTATATCTGAATATCTGATAAATTATTACTGTCAGAAGAGTATTCAAGATATAAGATTTCATTATTTTTTTCAACAG